>NZ_JAKJJW010000060.1:0-6700 GCF_025669985.1 Brachybacterium atlanticum
GGTCGCCTCGCTCGGCGACTCACCGGCAGCGGCGGCGGCCGTGCGGTCCGGGCCGTGGGTGCGGACGGGGGTTGTCATGGGAGCGCTCCCAGCTTCCTGGTCGGGACGGCCCGGAGGGCTGTCGGGGGACGACGGGCTGCGCGACGGACGCGCCCTGCCCAGGGCGGGCGGCCGTCGACGGACTCGCGGGTCCGCCTCGCCCGCTGCGCAGGACCGGGGTCCAGGAGCGGGCACGTCGAGGATCCCTGCGGCCGTGGGGCGGGCGCCGGCGTCCTCGACGAGGCCACCGTAGGAAGGTGCGGGACGATCCGCCAAGGAGCCGTCGAACTCGGTGAACCGACCGTGAACAGCGCCTGACCTCGCAGGTGGGAGCGCTCCCACGCTGCGCTCATCCGGCCTCCGGGAACCCCCGGGCACCCTCGGTCCGCCGCGCGTCCACCGGACGTTCATCGTCCCGGTGCCGACTGTTCATCGTCGGCCCGGTCGGGCTCCGGACCCCCTCCCCCGGTCTTCACCTGCAGGTCACCTGGGCGGTCCGCGGCGCCCTTCCGGCCGGGCTATCCTGCCCCGGACCAGCCGCCGACACGACGCGCACCGGAGTGCCCGTGCCGCGCCCCGAGGCATCCGGGACGGGAGGAGCCGCCATGCCGCGCCAGCCCACCATGGAGGACGTCGCCCGCGCGGCCGGGGTCTCGCGCTCCACGGTCTCGCGGGTCTTCCAGAACGACGGGGAGCGGGTCTCCCCCGACACCCTCATCGCCGTGCACGAGGCCGCCACGCGCCTGGGCTACGTGCACAACCTCGTCGCCAGCGGACTCGCCATGCGCCACGGACGCCAGCTGGGCCTGCTGATCCGCGACAGCACGAACCCCGCCTACGGGCATCTGCTCTCCGAGACGAACCGGGCGGTCGAGCGGGCGGGGCGCACCCTCATCTCCGTGACCGCCTCCCGCCACGACTACGGCACCGCCGAGGTGGCCGGGCTGCGGCGCCTGCTCGGTCAGCGCGTCGCCGGGGTGTTCGTCGGCACCGGCGTGACCGCCGCCGAGGACCTCGTGGAGACCGTGACCTCGGTGCCGCTGATGATCGTCGGCCGCCCCAACGACCACCCCCGCATCGAGTCCATCAGCTACGACGAGCGCGCCCACGGCCGCGCGGTGGCCGACGAGATCGCCGTGCACGGGCACCGACGGGTCGTCGTTCTCACCGCGCCGCTGCTCTACTCGCGCGTGTTCGACCTGCGGATCCGCAGCCTGGTGGAGCGGTGCGCGGAGCTCGGCATCGCCACCCTCCCCGTGGACCTGCTGCCGGTGGAGCAGGGCGTGGTGCGCGCCCTGGACACCGCGCGCGAGGAGCGCGCGAGCTGCATCGTCTGCCCCGTGGACTACGTCGCCCTCGACCTGCTGCGAGCCGCCGCCGAGCGGGGCGTGCGCATCCCCGAGGACGTCAGCACCCTCGGCTTCGACGGGCTCGGCGACGGCCTGGACCTGGTGGGGCTCGCGACGGTGCGCCTGCCCGTCGAGGAGGTCGCCGCCCGGGCGGTCGAGCGGATGGAGGAGCTGCTCGTCGCCGCGCAGGACGACCCCGAGGGCCCGCTCGCCGTCGCCCCGCCGCCCGCGCAGCACACGCTCGTCGAGGGGGAGCTCGTGCCCGGACCCACCCTCGGGCCCGTGCCCGCTCACCTGCGGAGCTGAGCTGGCCGCGCACGGTCAGGAAAGCCTGCCCGAAGTACATCACTGCAGGTCAGGGAAGGCTTGCCAGGGGTGACAACGACCGGTCGGAGGACTACCGTCGTCCTCATGAAGATGAGCAACGATCTCGAGAAGAAGTTCCAGGACCAGATCACCCTGGAGTTCGCCGCATCGATCACCTACCGCCAGCTCGCCATCGAGGCCGATGAGCAGGACCTCCCCGGCATCGCCGCGTGGCTGCGCCACCAGGCCGACGAGGAGATCGTCCACGCCAACAAGTTCATCCAGCACGTCTCGGACCGCGGCAACCACGCCGCGATCGGCGCCCTCTCCGAGCCCGGTGTGAAGCCCGGCCTCTCGGTGCTGGAGATCTTCGAGGCCGCCCTCGCCCACGAGGAGAAGGTCTCCGAGGCGATCCGCGAGCTCTACCGCAGCGCTGACAAGGAGGGCGACTACGACTCCCGCCCGCTGCTGAACTGGTTCGTCGACGAGCAGATCGAGGAGGAGGCCACCGTCTCCGAGATCATCGGGCGCGTGAAGCTGATCGGCGAGGACGGCTCCGGCCTGCTGCGCCTGGACGCCGAGCTCGGCGCCCGTCCCACCGAGTCCACCGAGGCCGACGAGGACTGAGCCTCCCTCCGCGGCCCGGGGCGTGGAAGACTGACGCCCCGGGCCGCGACGTCGCCGCCCGCCGACGAACCCGGAGGTCAGGATGCCGCAGCCGCAGAACTCGCCCTACATCGCCTTCCCCGGCAATGGCCAGGAGGTCCTCACCCACTGGCAGGAGCTGTTCGGCGGCGAGCTGGAGATGATGACCTACGACGAGATCCCGGATCTCTCGTGCTTCCCCTTCACCCCGCCGCGTGGCGCGGTCGCCCACGCCACCCTGACAGGCGGCCTGTTCGCCGTCTCGGGCGGCGACGCGATCGGCGGGCCCGGTGACGAGCTGCCGCCGCTGGGCTCGGACGTCTACTCCTTCCTCATCGGGCTCGAGGACGTGGAGTCGGCGAAGGACCTCTTCGCACGGATCGCCGAGGGCGGGGGGAAGGTCGCGATGCCCTTCGAGCTCGCACCCTGGGGCGACCACTACGGCCAGGTCGTCGACCGCTTCGGCGTGATGTTCGCGCTGGTCGTGGGCGGCAGCTCGACGCAGAGCTGATCGCAGGGCGTCGTCGGGCGCTCGACTCGGAGCCGAGCGCACCTCGCGGCCGCACGACGGTCGCGGCGCACCGCGGGCGCGCCGGGCACGATGCGCGTCGGCACCTCGCGGTGCCCCCTCAGCGCGCGCAGGAGCCATTCGCCGTCGCCACGGCCCTCGTGCGCGAGGAGCCAGTCGTGCCAGGAGGAGGAGTCGGCCAGCACGAGAGCCTTCTCGGGGCGCTCACGGCCATGGTGGCACCCTTCCCTCACCGCTGGTTCTGTTTTCAACTAGTTGATAGGGTGCGGCCATGCGTGCCTTCGGATTCCTCAGCTTCGGCCACTACGGCGGCAACCCCGCCCAGGGCGGGATCACCGCCCGCCAGATGCTCCACGACGCGATCGACATCTCGGTCGGCGCCGACGAGCTCGGCGTGAACGGCGCCTACTTCCGCGTCCACCACTACGCCCGCCAGTCCGCCGCACCGATGCCGCTGCTGTCGGCGGTCGCCGCACGCACGCAGCGGATCGAGGTGGGAACGGGCGTGATCGACATGCGCTACGAGAACCCGCTCTACCTCGCCGAGGAAGCCGCGGCCCTCGACCACATCGCCGACGGGCGGGTGGCGCTCGGCATCTCCCGCGGCGCGCCCGAGGCGGCGGACCGCGGATGGGAGTCCTTCGGCTACACCGGCTCGACCGACCCGCGCGGCGCGGACATCGCCGCGGCGAAGTTCGAGACCTTCCTGCAGGCCATCCAGGGCCACCCGATGACCCGTGCGGCGGCGCAGCCCTACATGTCCGATGCCGCCCCGCACGCCCCGCTCGCGATCGAGCCGCAGTCCGAGGAGCTCATCCGCCACATCTGGTGGGGCTCCGGCTCCCGAGCGACCGCCGAGCGCACCGGGCAGCAGGGCCTGAACATGATGAGCTCGACCCTGCTCACCGAGGCGAACGGCTCGGCCTTCGGCGACCTCCAGGCCGAGCAGATCGACGTCTTCCGCGATGCGTTCCGCGAGGCCGGGCACACGCACATCCCGCGCGTCTCCGTCTCCCGCAGCGTCTTCCCGATCCTCAGCGACCGCGACCGGGTGCTGTTCGGCGCGGGCGGCAGCGGCGGCGGCGACCAGATCGGGATCATCGACGGCACCCGCTCCACCTTCGGCCGCACCTACGTGGGGGAGCCCGATCAGCTGATCGAGCAGCTGAGGGCCGACGCCGCCGTGATGTCCGCCGACACCCTGCTGCTGACGATCCCGAGCCAGGCCGGCGTCGACCTGAACCTCGAGATCCTCCAGAACTTCGCGACGCACGTCGCGCCGGCGCTCGGCTGGAAGCCGAACACCGAGGGGCCCGTCGTCGGCGATCGCGCCACCTCCTGAGGCGACGGGCCGGGACCGCGCGGCCCCGGCGCAGGCGGGCGGCCCCAGCGGACGGGCGGCCCCAGCGCAGACGGGCGGCCCCAGCACAGACGGGCATTATATGGCATGCAGTGGCGATATCGCCATTGCGTGCCGTAGAGCGCCCGCGCAGACCGGCGCGCGACGACGAGCCCGTCGGAGGCACCGCGTAGCCTGCGGGGATGCTCCGCATCGCCTCGGCCAACGTCAACGGGATCCGCGCCGCCCATCGTCGGGGTTTCGGCGACTGGCTCGCCGCGCGAGGCTGCGACGTGATCGCGCTGCAGGAGGTGCGCGCCCAGGCCTCGAAGCTTCCCGACGGCGCCTTCGGCGACTACCACGTCGCCCTGGAGACCGGGACGCTGCCGGGTCGGAACGGGGTCGCGGTGCTCACCCGTCGGCCGCCCGCGGCGGTGCGCACCTGGTCCGGGGCGGCGCTGCTCGGCGCGCCCGACGAGGCGCTCGCCCCGATCCCCGCCGAGGACCGGGTGCCGCTCGCCCGCGGACTCTCGCGCTTCGTCGCCGAGGGTCGGTACCTCGAGGTGGACCTCGCGGACGCCCCGGTCACGATCGCCTGCCTCTACCTGCCCAAGGGCGGGCTGCCCGCGCACCTGCAGCGGCCCGAGCGGATGCGGGAGGCGCCCGACGGCGGTGCGAAGTACGCGCGGAAGATGCAGTTCATGGACGGCTTCGCCCGCTACCTGACCCGCACGCGCCGTGCCGCCGCGGCCGCGGGGCGAGAGTTCCTGCTGATGGGCGACCTGAACATCGCCCACACCCGGCAGGACCTCGCCGCCTGGCGCCGCAACCAGCAGACCGACGGGTTCCTTCCCGAGGAGCGGGAATGGCTCGGACAGCAGCTCTCCCCGCGCACGCTCGTGGACGTGGTGCGGCGCCTGCACCCGGACGAGGACGGCCCCTACTCGTGGTGGTCCTGGCTCGGGCAGTCCTTCGCGAACGACGCCGGCTGGCGGATCGACTACCACCTGGCCACGCCGCGCCTGGCGCGGTCGGCGGTGCGCGCGGCCGTGGACCGGGAGCACGAGGGCATGCGCCTGTCGGACCACTCCCCCGTCGTCGTCGACTACGAGCTGGGCTGACCCTGCACCCGGTCAGGACGGAAACGCACGCCGCCGCCCGCAGGCCGTCCGTCGGCCGACGGGCCGGGCCCCGCGGGCCCGCCACGAGACCCGGTGGTCCGTCTCCGCGCCCCTTCCGCTGAAGTTCCCGTCGAGTAAGCTGGGTGCCGTGAGCGTCGGTGGGGCGCTCGCCCCACAGACCAGCACGGAGGACCGTGATGCCGCAGCATGCCGCCGCCCCGGCCGCGCCTGCTGCACCCTCCTCCCCGTCCTCCGCCCTGACCGGCACCGAGGCCTCGCGCCGCCTGCTGCATCCGGAGTCCGAGGCCCCTGCGCTGACGCTGTGGGGCTCCTCCTCGATGAGCTCCGAGGGCGGCGACGAGGCGACCGCCGTGCCGGTGCGCATCCACGAGCACCTCGCGCTCGCGGCGGCCCCCGCTCCCGTGCACCCCTTCGGCGTGGGCGCGACCTGGTCCCGGCACACCCTGCTCCAGCGCGGCCTGGACACCCCGACGCTGATCGGCCGGGGCGATCCCGAGCCGGGCACCTCCCGCCTCGAGGTCACGCTCGACTCCGACCTCGCCCCGTCCGGCCCGATCCGGGTGCCGGGCCGGGTCGACGACGTCGACGGGATCCTCGACGGCAGCTCGGGGACCTGGTACTTCACCCCGTCGGACCCCGCGGACGCGGTCACCGGCGGCGTGTTCGTCTCCTCGCTCGCCGAGATCGCGGAGGGATCGCGGCAGGTGCTGTGGATGGGGAAGAACAACATCCGCGACGTCGAGGGAGTGCTCGAGCACACCGCCCGGATGGCCGAGGCCGCCCCGCCCGGTGACACGCTCGTCCTCGGCCACTGGTGCACGGAGCACGACGAGGCCGGCTCGGCGACGGGCGAGGCGGTCGCCGAGGTCAACGCCGGACTCGCGGAAGTTCATCGCGATCACTTCCTGGACGTGCAGCATCTGCTGACCGGGGAGGAGGGCCTGGCCAGCTCCCCGCTCGCGCCGCTGCAGCTGCTCGAGCAGGGCACCACCCACGACGCCCTCGCCCGGGCCGTGGTGCCGCCGCTGCTGATCGCCTCCGACGGCATCCACCTCAACGGCTGGGGGAACCTGGTGCTGAGCTGGGCGATCGTGCGACGGATGCAGGAGCTGCGGTGGCTCTGAGACGACCTGCGGCGCCTCGCCTGCGCCCCGACCGGCCCGGCGCCCCGGCCCCGGCCGCCGCCCGCGCCGTGCTCGTGACCCCCACGGCACCCGCACCGGTGCCTGCCGGGACGCCGACGACCGTGGAGCCGCCCTCCGCCGCCGCACCGGCCCTGCCGGAGGTGCAGCGCGGCCCCTTCCCGGCCGCGCCGCGGACCGTCGCGCGAGCGCCGGAGCAACGCCCCAGA
>NZ_JAKJJW010000061.1:0-6615 GCF_025669985.1 Brachybacterium atlanticum
CCTCACGGTAGGCGCGGATCGGGGCGTCCTCGCGCTCGATGACGGGATAGCCGCTGGTCGGCGCCACGGACTCCCGCCCCGCGCTCGAGGTCCTCTCCCCCGGTCCGCTGGCCCTGATCGAGGACGCCGGCAGGCCGGGCCGGGCGGCGATCGGCGTGAGCCGGTCGGGCGCCTTCGACCGCGGCGCCCTGCAGCGCGCGAACCGCGCCGTCGGCAATCCCTCCGGCGCCGCCGCGCTCGAGATCCTGCTGGGACCGCTCGCGCTGCGCGCCGCCGCGCCGACGGTCGTCGCCGTCTCCGGCGCGCAGGCCCCGGTGCGGATCGGGCGCGGCGACGACGAGGTCGGCGACGTGGAGCTGCCGGCCGACGTCTCCCGCGAACGCGCCCTCGCCCTGGACCCCGGCGACCGGATCGAGGTGGGCCCGGCCGCGGACGGGCTGCGTCTGGTCCTCGCGGTCCGGGGCGGGATCACGCAGGTGAGGCGGCAGGATCCCGCCGACGACGAGCTGCTCGAGGTGCTCGGCGCACGCTCCCGCGACACCCTCTCCGACCTCGGCCCGGATCCGCTGCAGGCCGGCGACCTGCTGCTCGTCGCCCCCGAGCGCGGCCTCGACGCGGTGCCGGCCGCCGGGGACGCCGTCCCGTCGTCGTCGGCCGAGCATCCCGACGAGGACACCATCCGCATCGCCGTGCTCATCGGCCCGCGCGCCGAGCTGCTCGGCGACGAGGCGGTCGAGGCGCTGTTCGGCACGGACTGGACCGTGCGACCCGACTCGGACCGGGTCGGGGTGCGGCTCGACGGGCCGGCGATGCCGGTCCCCTCGGGCGCGGCGTCCGTGCCGAGCGAACCGATGCTGCCCGGGGCGGTGCAGGTGCCGCCCTCGGGGCTCCCGGTCGTCTTCGGCCCCGACCACCCCACCACCGGCGGCTACCCGGTGATCGCCGTGCTCACGCGCACTGGTCTGGACCGACTCGCCCAGGCCGGGCCGGGCACACGCCTGCGCTTCGTCACCACGGACGGCGACGGGACGCGCTGGTCGCCACCCGCCCGCCGATGACACGATGGCAGGCATGCCGCGCCTCCTCCCCGACCCCGCCTACTTCGCCTCGCTGCCCAAGGTCATCACCTCGGGAGCGGTGATCCTGCGCGACGAGGACGGCCGCTTCGTCATCGAGAAGCCGAACTACCGCCCGCACTGGCTGCTGCCCGGCGGCGGCGTCGACCCCGGCGAGGACGCCCGGCAGTGCGCCCAGCGCGAGGTCATGGAGGAGCTGGGCCTGGACGTCGAGGTGGGCCGCCTTCTCGCCGTGGACTGGCTGGCGGCGAGTCCGGTGCGCAGCGCCCCGATGGGCGTGCACTTCATCTTCGACGCCGGCATCATCCCGCGCGCACAGCTCGAGGCGGAGATCGTGCCGCAGGCCTCGGAGCTCGACGACTGGGCGCTCATCGAGGAGGACCGGGCAGAGCTGCTCTCGACCTGGGGCGCCGCCCGTGCCCGGCGCGCTCTCGCGGTGCTGCGCGGCGAGGCCGAGGTGGACCTCGTCTCCCATCCCCGGCGCTGACCTGTCGGTCCCGTCGGGAGGTCCGAGGCCGAGCGGCCGACGGGGCCCGTCGGGCGCGGCAGCTCGGCGGCGGCGATGCCCCTCGGGCCGACGCCCGTCGGCCGCCGATCGTCCCGCGTGCCGAGACCGCGCGAGACAGCCCCGGAACCGCAACCCTTCCGAGACGTCCCACTTTTTCTCACGCTGACCAGGAGCCCTGCCTCCGGCAGCGCGCCGCGGCGCCCGTCGGTGTGATCCACGCCGCACGACGCAGCGGTCGCGGTGGGCCATGATGTGCCCACCCCTCCCCTCGTCTCGGAGATGTCATGACCCCCTCCCCCCTCGGCCCGGAGTCCGCGGCCCCGGTCAGCCGGCCGCTCACCCGGTCGCAGCGCCTGGACCGCCTCCCCTTCACCCGCAAGCACGGCAAGCTGCTGGGCGCCTCCGGCATCGGCTGGGCGCTCGACGCGATGGACGTCGGCCTGATCTCCTTCGTCATCGCCGCGCTGACCGTCCACTGGGACCTCGCGAAGTCCGACGGGTCCCTCATCGCCTCCGCCGGCTTCGCCGGAATGGCGATCGGCGCGAGCCTCGGCGGGCTGCTGGCCGACAGGATCGGCCGACGCTCCGTCTTCGCCCTCACCCTCCTCGTCTACGGCCTGGCCACCGGCGCCTCCGCCCTCGCCCTGGGCGTCGGCGCGCTGATCGCGCTGCGCTTCGTGGTGGGCCTGGGGCTCGGCGCCGAGCTGCCCGTCGCCTCGACGCTGATGAGCGAGTTCGCGCCGGCCCGGATCCGAGGCCGGATCATCGTGTGGCTCGAGGCGTTCTGGGCCGGCGGCTGGATCCTCGCCGCCGTGATCGGCACGTTCGTGGCGACGTCGGGGCCGGCCGGATGGCGCTGGGCGCTCGCGCTCGGCATGATCCCGGCCGTCTACTCGCTGGTGATCCGTCTCGGGATGCCCGAGTCCGTCCGCTTCCTGGAGACGAAGGGACGTCACGAGGAGGCCGAGCGGATCGTCCGCGACTTCGAGGTCTCCGCCGGGATCGGTGCCGAGACTCCGGCGGCCCCGCACTCCCCCGAGGCCCCCACCGCGCCCGACGCTCAGATCACCGGCGTCGGCGATGAGGGCCGTGTCTCCGCCGACGCGGTCGGCGTCGTGCCGGAGGCCGATCAGGTCGCGACCGGCGGCATCTGGTCGGCGTCCCTCCGCGCCCGCACCGCCGGGCTGTGGGTGGTGTGGTTCTGCATCAACCTCTCCTACTACGGCGCGTTCATCTGGATCCCGACGCTGCTGGTGGATCGCGGCTTCGACCTCACGAAGTCGTTCACCTTCACCCTGATCATCACGCTCGCCCAGATCCCCGGCTACGCCGCCGCGGCCTGGCTGATCGAGGTGCTGGGACGGCGCTGGACCCTCACGATCTTCCTCGCCGGCTCGGCGCTGTCCGCCGTGGGCTACGGCATGGCCGACTCCGAGGCGATGATCCTGGTGGCCGGCTGCCTGCTGAGCTTCTTCAACCTCGGCGCCTGGGGCGCACTGTACGCGATCGGCCCGGAGCTCTACCCCACCGCGGTGCGCGGCACGGGCACGGGCGCCGCCGCCGCCTTCGGCCGCCTCGCCTCGATCATCGCCCCGTTCCTGGTGCCGGCGCTGGTGCTCGCCGGCGGGCAGTGGCTCGCCTTCGGGGTGTTCGCGCTCGCCTTCGCCGTCGCCGCCGCCGCGGCCTTCACCCTGCCCGAGCAGCGGGGGAAGGCACTGGCGGAGTAGGCCTCCGGCGCTGCCGCGACGGCAGGGGGCTGCGGCGATCAGCGCCACGCGTCACCAGGCACGTGTTGTTCGAGGACCGGTACCACCTCGCGGGGGTTGTGCGACGTCCGGTACCAGTTTCCTGGTACCGGACGTCGAACAACTGGTCGGGTCCTGGTACCCGACGTCGAACAACCGCCCGGTGGGAACGCGCAGGGGCGTCGGTGCGATGACTGCCCAGGTACCGAGCCCGACCCGGTGATATCGCGCCCGAGCGGCAGGCCCCGGGCCGGAGCCCGTTGCCGAGCCCGCGGTACCGTGCCGGGCTCGGGCCCGGCGTCAGCTCACTTCTCGAGGGAGCCGTCGTAGGCGCAGATCGCGTCGACCTTCGCCGCCGAGGACGACTCGGGGTCGAACTCGAGGTCGAGCCACACCTTCACGAGCTCCTTCGCGAGCTCCAGCCCGATCACGCGCTCGCCCATGCACAACACCTGTGCGTTGTTCGACAGCACCGAACGCTGCACCGAGTAGAGGTCGTGCGCGGTCACGGCGCGGACGCCGGAGACCTTGTTCGCCGAGATCGCGACACCCAGGCCGGTGCCGCAGATCAGCAGAGCACGGTCCGCCTCGCCCGCGGCGACCTTCTCCGCTGCCTCGACGGCGACGTTGGGGTAGTAGGTGCCGTCCTCGCGGCCGGTCACGCCCACGTCGATGACCTTCTCGACGCGGGGATCGTTCTCGAGCAGCTCCTTGAGCGCGGACTTGTGGCCGTAGCCGGCGTTGTCGGAACCGGTGACGATGGTCAGAGCCATGATGTTCTCCTTCGGAGTCGAGGGGTAGGGGTCGGTGGAGCTGTTCCAGTGGTGATGGAACGCGGTCAGGTGGCAGCAGGCCGGGGGCGGGTCGAGTCGGGTGCGATTCTGAGCCACTTCCGGGGCCGAACTGGTTCAGAACTGCACACTTTCGAGGGTAGGCCTCTGCCCGGGTCAGGACAGGTGCCGGCCGAGCTCGCGCATAAGGATCGAGAAGGAGATCGCGCCAGGATCGGGGGTGCCGACCGACTTCTCGCCCAGCACGCGGGCACGGCCCAGGGTCGCAGTGATCTCGGCCGTCGCCTCGGCCGCCTCGCGGGCCACGTCCGCGGCCTGCAGGATCGCCTCGGCCGCGTTCTCGCCGGTGAAGGCTTTCGCGAGCTCCTCGCGGAAGGGCGCGGCGGCGTCGACCATGGTCTTGTCGCCCACCTGCGCGCCGCCGAGGCGCTGGACCGCGTCGATCCCGGCGTCCACCGCGTCCACGACGGTGCGCGCCTCGGCGCCGGCCTGGTCGTCGTAGACGGCGCCGGCCGCGATGAGGGCCGCGCCCCAGAGCGCCCCGGAGGTGCCGCCGGCGGACTCGGACCAGGCCTCACCGGCGCGGACCAGCAAAGTGCGGGCCCCGGCCCCGTCCTCGAGCGCCTGGCGCGCGGCGGCCGCGGCGCCCTTGGAGCCGTAGGCCATGCCCTGGCCGTGGTCGCCGTCGCCCGCGATCGCGTCGATCCGGCCGAGCTCGGCCTCCTCGCGCACGCACACGCCCGCGAACAGGTCCAGCACGCCCGCGACCTTCCCGGCGACCTCGCGGGACTCGCTGCTCGCCGCTGGGGTCTCGTCGGCCCCGGCCTCCCAGAAGGCGGTGCGGCGCGGGCGCTCCGCCGCGCCGGTCATCGCGCCGCGGTGGAAGGCGGGGGTGTCCACCGGCGCGAGCCAGTGCTGCTCGAGCTCCTCGTCGAGGAACACCAGGGTCAGGGACAGGCCGGCCATGTCGAGGCTGGTCACGAGCTCGCCGACCTCGGGGCGGACGGGCGTGATGCCCGCGGTCTCGAGCAGTGCGGCGACCTTCGCGTAGACGACGAAGAGCTCCTCGTACTTCACGGTGCCGAGGCCGTTGACGAGCACCGCGGCGCGGCCCTGGTAGCCGCCCTCGCTGCGCTCGGGCTGCTCGGCGAGGACTCCCTCGACCGGCATCGTCGCGATCTCGTCGGCGGTGCCGATCGGCTCGTCGCGCACGCCGGGCTCGCCGTGGATGCCCAGGCCCACGCCCATCTGCCCCTCGGGCACGTGGAAGAGGGCGCCGGCGGCGCCGGGGAGGGTGGGGCCGTCGAAGGCGACGCCGAAGGAGCGGGTCGCGTCGTTGGCCTTCCAGGCGAGGCGTTCGGCCGTATCGAGGTCCGCGCCGGCCTCGATCGCGGCGCCGGCGATCTTGAAGACGGGCAGGTCGCCGGCGATGCCGCGGCGGTCGCGGTGGTTCTCGGGGGTGTTGGAGACGATGTCGTCGCTGACCTTGATGATGCGCACGTCGATGCCCTCGGCGCGCAGCTTCTCGGCCGCGGCGCCGAAGTGCAGTACGTCGCCGGCGTAGTTGCCGAAGCCGAGGATCACGCCGCCGCCGTTCTCGGCGTTGCGGGCGACGGAGTACACCTGGGAGGCCGACGGGGAGGCGAACACGTTGCCGCAGGGGGCGCCGTGGCCCATGCCGGGACCGACCCAGCCGGCGAAGGCGGGATAGTGGCCGGAGCCGCCGCCGATCACGAGGGCGGGCTGGCCGGCGGGTGTCTCGGTCGCGCGGACCACGCCGCCGTGGACCACGGCCACGTGGTCGGGGTGGGCCAGGGCCAGGCCCTGGACCGCGTCGGCGGCGAAGGCGGCCGGGTCGTTGAAGAGGTACGTCATCGTGGATTCCTCCGGGTGCTGCCGTGCGGGGTCGACGGCGCGGGGTCGTGGGGGGAGCCGGGCGCTCCGCGCCGCAGCATATTGATCCTATAGGAAACGTACGCGATAGGGCAGGGGGTGCCGATCGGCAGGAGAGGCCCGTCGGCCGCTGCGCCGTCAAACGCACCGACGGCCGCCCTGACGGCGGCGCGGCGACCGTGCCAACCGCTGCCGAGCTCGGCGGCGCCGGTGCCGGCGTACTTCTCCCCGATTCCCGGGGAGAGCGCGAAGCCCTTCGAGGTCGCGCGCTTGCCGACGAGGCGGACGAGCAGACACATCGGGATCGCGAGCACGATGCGGAGAGGGTCACCAGGGCGGGGTCCGGCGCTCGCTGATCATCAGTCCCAGCGGAAGGACTGGAGGGAGCAGCTCGCTCGCTCCGCCTCGCAGGGAGGTGCCTGAGCCGCGGCGCACGTCGAGGATCCCGAGGATCTCGAACACCGCGAGCTCCCCGCACACCACCGAGCGGCCCACGCCGAGCGCGCTCGCGAGCTGCCGCTCGGGGGGGGGGTGTCCCTATGTTCTGAGTCAAGCCGCAAGAGCGGCCGGCTCGGGAGTCGGGGTGGTGGTCGGGGGCTGGT
>NZ_JAKJJW010000062.1:0-6302 GCF_025669985.1 Brachybacterium atlanticum
CGGCACCGGCGCCGGCGCCCTGGCCGGGACGCGGCGGACGCTGGCCCGGACGGGGCATGCCCTGCGAGGTGGCGAAGGGGTTGTTGCCGGGACGGGGACCGCCCGGACGCGGGCCGCCCTGACCGCCGCCCTGGCCGGGCTTGCGGCCGGGACGGGGCATGCCCTGCGAGCTGGCGAAGGGGTTGTTGCCGGGGCGCGCGGCACCGGGGCGCGGCGCGGGGCGCTCGTTCCCGGGCTTGGGCGCGGACGGCTTCTCGGCGCCGGGCTTGGCGGACGGGCGCGGAGCCTCCGACGCGGGCTTCTCCGCGGCAGGCTTCTCCGCCGCGGGCTCGGCCGGAGCCGCGGCCTTCGGCGTCGGGGCGGCGGGGCCGGGCTTCTGCGGCGCGTTCTGGGGGCCGGGCTCCTGCGCGGCGGGGGCCTCGGCGGCGGGCTTCTTCGCGGAGGGCTTCGCACCGGGCTTCGGTGCGGAGCCCGGCGTGGGGGCGCCGGAGGTCTTCTTGGGGGCGCCGTCGGCCGCCGGGAACTCCTGGCGCAGACGACGGGCGACGGGTGCCTCGATGGTCGAGGAGGCGGAACGGACGAACTCGCCCATGTCCTGCAGCTTCTGCAGGACGACCTTGCTGGGCTGTCCGAGCTCCTTGGCGAGCTCGTGGACGCGGACCTTAGCCACTTTTCTCCTGTCTCGGTCCGGCCGACAAGAGGGCTCGGACCATTAGTTCCTGAGGGTGCTCATGAGTGAGTACTCATCGGATGTCCATGGGTGCTTCTACCTGTTCCACGTACGGGTGGGTTCGAAGGCCTCGAGGTCCCGGGCGAGGAGCCCGGTGTCGACCCTGCCGCGGAAGGACCGGGCCGGGCCGCCTCGCCGCAGGGCGAGGTCGAGACATGATGCGTCGGGGTGGAGCCATGCCCCGCGGCCGGGCGCCGATCCCGTGGGATCGACGCGGACGCGTGGGACGACGCCGTCGGGAGCGGGCTCCCGGACCAGTCGCACCAGCTGCTCGCGCGGAGCCGCCTGACGGCAGCCGACGCATGTGCGCTCGGGGCGGTGTGCGGTGGAGCGTGCGATGACGCGACCTCCTCCGTTCCGAGCGCCTCCGCCCGGACGGGAGGGCGGTCGACGGGGGTCGATCGCGGTCTCCACTGGGCGAACAGCCTCCCCAGTGTAGCGGACGGGTGCGCCCCGGGCCGCAGCGGGGAGGCGTGCGACACACCTCGGCGTCCCGCGGGCCCCGCGGCGCGGACCCCTGGGCCTGGACCGCGGGCCCGGTGCCTGGAGCCCGTGGCTCGGGCCTGGGGCTCGGACCCCGGGGCTCGGCGTCGGACGCCGGGCCGCACCGAGCTCAGCCCTCGGCCGGCACCTCGCCCCCGCCCTCGGGGCGGATGTCGATCTTCCAGCCCGTGAGCTTCGCGGCCAGGCGGGCGTTCTGCCCGTCCTTGCCGATCGCCAGGGAGAGCTGGTTCTCGGGGACCACGGCGCGCACGGCCCGGCCCACCTCGTCGATCACGGTGACGGAGGAGACCTTCGACGGGGAGAGGGCGCCGGCGACGTACGCCGCGGGGTCCTCGTCGAAGTCGACGATGTCGATCTTCTCGCCGCCGAGCTCGTTCATCACCGAGCGGACGCGCGCGCCCATCGGGCCGATGCAGGCACCCTTCGCGTTCACGCCCGGGACCGTGGCGCGCACCGCCATCTTGGTGCGGTGGCCGGCCTCGCGGGCGAGCCCCGCGATCTCGACGGTGCCGTCTGCGACCTCGGGCACCTCGAGCGCGAACAGCCGGCGCACGAAGTTCGGGTGCGAGCGGGAGAGCATGATCTGCGGGCCCTTCGGGCCGCGGCGGGCCTCGGTGACGTAGGCGCGCAGCCGTCGGCCGTGCGAGTAGTCCTCCCCCGGCACCCGCTCGTGCGGGGGCAGGACGGCCTCGACCTCGCCGAGGTCGACCATCACCATGCGCGGGTCCCGGCCCTGCTGGATGATGCCCGAGACGATGTCGTCCTCGCGGTCGGCGTAGGTGCCCAGCACCGCGTCGTCCTCGAGGTCGCGGATGCGCTGGAAGATGACCTGGCGCGCGGTGCTCGCGGCGACGCGGCCGAAGTTCTCCGGGGTGTCGTCCCACTCCTCGAGGACCACGCCGTCGGCGTCGCGCTCACGGGCGATGACGGCGACCTCGCCGGTGTGCTCGTCGATCAGCACCTCGGAGTCGCGGACCGGATGGTCCGTGTGCAGGTAGGCGGCGTGCAGCGCCGAGCGGATCGCGTCCAGCAGCACAGGCAGGCTGATCTCGCGCTCGCGCTCGAGGGCCCGCAGGGCACCCATGTCGATGTCCATCTCAGCTCTCCTTCGTCGCGGTGGTGCCCGCGGTGGTCTCGGCGGTCGTGGTGTCCGGGTCGGCGGGGCCGCCCCCGGGGAGGTCGGCGGCGGCGTCGGCCAGCAGCTGCTCGAGGTCGTCCGGCGGGTCGAACTCGACCTCGACCCGTGCCGCGTCGAGCTCGTCGATCCGCAGCGCGAGGTGCTCGGCGGTGCCGGCGGGGAGCTTCCGGGGCCGGCCGCGGTCGTCCCGGCCGGGCTCCTGGCGCAGGTGCAGGGTCTCGCCGTCGACGGCGAGCAGCCGGGCACGGTGCTCGGTCCCGGCGGCGGTCCGCAGGGCGAGGAGACGGCCGCGGCTGCGGCGGAAGTGGCGGGGCGCGGTGAGGGCGCGCTCGACGCCGGGGGTGGTGAGCTCCAGCAGCACCGGCTCCGGCCCCAGCAAAGCGTCGTCGGCGTCGATCCGGGCCGAGAGCTCGCGGGACGCCTCGGCGACGGTGTCGAGGTCGGCGCTGCCGAGCTCGTCCTCGGGCAGGTCCACGACCAGGCGCAGGCGCGGCATCCCGCCCTCGCGCCCCAGCTCGACCTCCTCGAGCACGAGCCCGTGGGCGTCCAGCACGGCGGCGGCGGCCACCCGCAGGTCGGTGTGGTCCTCGAGTGCGCTCATGGACTGATCGCCTCCTGCTCATATGGGTGACTTCGCGGCCCGGGACGTGCCCCGGAGCGTCGGCACCAGGATAGTGTCCGCGCGGCGTCCGCGCTGTCCCGGGGCGCGCGGATGCGAGAATCCTCCCGTGCCCGACTCCCTCCGCCCCTCCTATCCCCCGCCCCTGCTCGGCCGGCGGCGCCTGCTGCGCGCCTCCGTCCTCGCCCTCGCGGCGGGAGCGCTCGGCGCGGGGACGCTCGGCGGCTGCGGACGGATCGCCCTGGGCGGCCCCGAGGAGTACACCCCTCCCCCGCCGGGCATCGACGACCTCTACCGCCGGGACCTGCTGGCCCTGCTCGAGCGGGCGATCGCGGGGGCCGAGGCGCTCACGAGCACCTCGAGCGGCGGGGACCCGGCACTGGCCGCGGACCTCACCGTGCTCGTCGCGGCGATGCCCGTGCAGCGTCGCGCCCTGCTCACGGGGGCGGAGCAGGAGCGGGAGGTCGAGGCGTCCGAGGACCCCGATCCGGAGGCGACCACGGCGCCCGACCCGACGGACGTCCCCGACGACCTCCCCGCGCTGCTCGCCGTCCTGGTCGAGCTGCGGGACCTCGCGTCCGACGCCTCCCGCCAGGTCTCCGGCTCCCTCGCACGTGCGACCTCCGCGCTCGCCGCGCACTCGGCCTGGATCGCGCTGCGCCTGCGCACCTCGTCGGGGACGGGAGAGGTGCCCGCGTCCCCGTCGGCCGAGGACCTCGTGCCGCGCCGCGACGTGCCCGCCACGGATCCGCCCTCGATCGGGGCGGAGGAGGACTACCGCAGCGCGATCGAGCGGGCCCAGCAGGAGGAGTGGTACGCGGGCTACGTCCACGAGGTGCTCGCCGCGCGCTCGGAGGGCGAGGAGCGGGAGGCGCACCTGGCGCGGACCGAGCTGCACCGCACCCGTGCCGACCAGCTCGCCGCCGTCGCCGAGGAGGACGGCGCGCCCATGGTGGTGCGCCAGGCGGTCTACGCGCTGCCCGGCGGTCAGCTCGACGAGGCCACCGCCGGCACGCTCCCGACGACGCTCTCCCAGGGGCTCCTGCTGGACCATCTCGCGCTCACGGGCGCTGCGCCCTTCGAGCGGCGGCCGCTGTCCATCGCGGCGGCCCTGGCCGAGGCGGAGCTGCTGGCCAGACGGGTCGACCGGATGGACCCGCTGCCGGGCCTGGTCGCCGAGGACCCGCCGCCCGCGGACGGCTGAGCGCCGCCGCGGACGGACGCGGTCAGGCCCCGCGCACCTCGGCGAGGACGGCTTCGACGACCTCCGCCGGGGAGACCTCGCGGATCGTGCCGCTGGCCCGGTCGCGCACCTCGACGGTGCCCTCGGCCAGGCCCCGCCCGATCACCACGGAGGTGGGCACGCCCAGCAGCTCGGCGTCCTTGAACTTCACGCCCGGGGAGACCTTCGGCCGGTCGTCGTAGAGGACCTCGAGGCCGCGCGCCTCGAGCTCCGCGGCGACCCGCTCGGCCTCCTCGAAGACGGCCGGGTCCTTGCCGGTGGCGACGATGTGCACGTCGGCCGGAGCGAGCTGCCGCGGCCAGACCAGGCCCTTCTCGTCGTGGTTCAGCTCGGCGATCGCGGCGACCGCGCGGGTGACGCCGATGCCGTAGGAGCCCATGGTCACGACCACGGACTTGCCGTTCTCGTCGAGGACCTTCAGCCCCAGCGCCTCGGCGTACTTCCGGCCGAGCTGGAAGATGTGCCCCATCTCCATGCCGCGGGTCAGGCGCAGCGGGCCCGAGCCGTCGGGTGCCGGGTCGCCGTCGCGCACCTCGGCAGCCTCGATGGTGCCGTCGGCGGTGAAGTCGCGGCCGTAGACGAGGTCGTAGGCGTGCTTGTCCTTCTCGCCGGCGCCGGCGACCCAGGAGGTGCCGGGCACGACGCGGGGGTCCACGAGATAGCGGATCCCGGACGGCGCCTCCAGGCCCAGGCCCTCGGGGCCGATAAAGCCCTTCTTCAGCACGGGATGCGCGGCGAAGTCCTCGTCGGTGAAGGCGGTCGCGATCGCGGGGGCGACGGCGGCCTCGAGGCGCTTGGGGTCGACCTCGCGGTCACCGGGCAGCGCGATGACCAGAGGCTCGGTGGTGCCGTCGGGGTGGGTGAGGAGGTAGACGAGGTGCTTGAGCATCTCGTAGCGGGTCCACTGCCCGTCCTCGGCGACGCGGCCCTTTCCGGGAAAGGCCTCGTCGGAGAGGTCGGCGAGCTTCGCGATGGTGCTCGCGCCGGGGGTGTCCTCCAGGTGCATCGCGGGCAGGGCCGCGATGGCGGCCTCGTCCAGTGCCTCCGGGGGCAGGGTGGTGACGGCCTCGACGTTCGCGGCGTAGCCGCCGTCGGAGACGACGAAGGTGTCCTCGCCGACCTCCGTGGGGTGGAGGAACTCCTCGGAGCGGGAGCCGCCCATCGCGCCGGCGTCGGCCTGGCAGATCACGGTGGGCAGGCCGAGGCGCTCGAAGGTGCGCTGGTAGGCCAGGCGCTGCTTCTCGTAGGAGGCGTCGAGCCCGGCATCGTCCACGTCGAAGGAGTAGGCGTCCTTCATGATGAACTCACGGGTGCGCAGCAGGCCCGCGCGGGGACGCGCCTCATCGCGGAACTTGGTCTGGATCTGGTACAGCATCGCCGGGAGGTCCTTGTACGAGGAGTACAGGTCCTTCACCGTCAGGGTGAACATCTCCTCGTGCGTGGGGGCGAGGAGGTAGTCGTCCTCGCGACGGTCCTGGAGCCGGAACAGCGTGGGCCCGTACTCCTCCCAGCGGCCGGTCGCCTCATAGGGCTCGCGCGGCTGGAGCGCGGAGAAGAGCACCTCCTGGCCGCCGATCGCGTCCTGCTCCTCGCGCACGATCTGCTCGACCTTCCGCAGCACCTTCAGGCCCAGCGGCAGCCACGTGTACACCCCGGCGGCGGAGCGGCGGATGTAGCCCGCGCGCACCAGCAGCCTGTGGCTGGCGACCTCGGCGTCGGACGGGTCCTCCCGCAGGGTGCGGACGAACAGCGTGGACAGACGGAGCATGGGGCGGCCTTTCGGGATGCGAGGGGGCGCGAGCCGGCGATGGGCCGCGCGGGGCCATGCTACTGGTCGCCGCGGTCCCGGCGCGGCGGGGAGTGACGCTGCGGACGTGCATGCGGCGCTGCGGCGGCCCGTCGGTACGCTGACGGCATGCAGCGACGACAGCGGCAGGCCACCGCCGCGGCGGGAGCGGCGCGCGAGGCACGAGGAGGACCGGCGGGCGCCGGTCCCCCGAGCCGACGGCGGCTCCTGCGCGGCGCGGGCGCCGTCGCCGGTCTCGGCGTGCAGATCGGAAGAGCGTCG
>NZ_JAKJJW010000063.1:0-5226 GCF_025669985.1 Brachybacterium atlanticum
GGCCCCGGTCGCCCCGGAGGCTCCGTCGGCCGCCTGCGCCTCGGCGTCGGCGGCCACCTCGGCCTCCACGCGCTCGTCGGCCTCCGCTTTCTCCTCGGCCTGGATGGCCTGGAAGGAGGTGCGGGCCGAGGCGTCGTAGGCGGCCTTGTCCAGGATCTTCTCGCGCTTGGCGACGATCACGGGCACCAGCGACTGGCCGGTGACGTTCAGGGCGGTGCGGCCCATGTCCAGGATCGGGTCGATCGCGAGCAGCAGGCCCACGCCCTCGAGCGGGAGGCCCAGGGTGGACAGGGTCAGGGTGAGCATCACGGTGGCCCCGGTCATGCCGGCGGTCGCGGCGGAGCCGAGCACGGAGACCAGCACGATCAGCAGGTAGTCGGTGACGCCCAGCGGCACCCCGTAGAAGTTCGCGACGAAGATCGCGGCGAGCGCGGGGTAGATCGCGGCGCAGCCGTCCATCTTGGTGGTCGCGCCCAGCGGCACCGAGAAGGAGGCGTAGTGGCGCGGCACGCCCATCCGCTCGGTGACCGTCTGGGTCATCGGCATGGTGCCCAGCGAGGAGCGGGAGACGAAGCCCAGCGAGGTCGCCGGCCACACGCCGCGGAAGAACGAGGCGATCGAGAGGCCGTTGGCGCGCAGCAGCACGGGGTAGACCACCAGCAGCACGATCAGCATGCCGATGTAGACGTCGGCCACGAACACGCCGAGCTGGCCGATGGCCTCCCAGCCGTAGGAGGCGACGGCGTTGCCGAGCAGGCCGACGGTGCCGATCGGGGCCAGGCGGATCACCCACCACAGCAGCTTCTGCACGATCTCCAGGGCGGAGCCGGTGAAGCGCAGGAACGGCTCGGCCTTCTCGCCCACCTTCAGCACCGCGATGCCCACGGCGATGGAGATGACGAGGATCTGCAGGGCGTTGAAGCTCAGGGAGACGGAGCCGTCGTCCCCGGCCGAGCCGGTGATACCCAGGAAGTTCGAGGGGACCAGGCCCGTGAGGAAGTCGAGCCAGCCGCCCTGGGTGGAGGAGGCCTCGGCGGAGTCCGCGGAGACCTGCGAGTTCGCGCCGGGGGTGGTCAGCACGCCGAGGGCGATGCCGATCGACACGGCGATCAGGGAGGTGATCCCGAACCACAGCAGGGTCTTGCCGGCCAGACGCGCGGCGTTCGTGACGCCGCGGAGGTTCGCGATCGAGGTGACGATCGCGAGGAAGATCAGCGGCGGGACCAGCGCCTTCAGCAGCGTCACGAAGATCGTGCCGATGGTGTCCAGCGTGGTGGTCAGCCAGTTCGCGCCGTCGGGGTTCGCCTCGGTCTCGGCGACCGGGCCCATCTGGGCGGCGACGAGGCCGAGGACGATGCCGAGGACGAGGCCGATCAGGACCTGCCAGCCGAAGGGGATGCGGGTGATCGCGGTCAGCGGGTTGCGCGACCGCGTCGAGGCCGAGGAGGAGGTGGTTGATGTGCTCACGAGCGGGACGCTACGCGCCCATGCTCCCAGGTTCAACTATATTGCTATGCGGTCACATTAGCGCAGCTATGGGGTTGTGTGCTGCTGCCAGGCGCTGGAAGGGGAGAGTGATGCGTGGTCGGGCCGGCGCGGCAGCGCAGGAGCCGTGCGGCCCTCGGCCGATCGGAGGACCTCGAGAAGGCTGGAACCGACATGCGGAGGATGTCGGTCGCGAGCGGGCCTGGCACGGTAGAACCATGTCTCGCACACCTGTGGACCACGCCGATCCCGCCTCCCCGGACGAGGCGCTGGCGAAAGCTGCCGGGACGGCGGACGGGTTCGACGGCGCGGCCGACGGGCGCGACGGGAGGACCGACGCCGTCCAGGAGGATGGCGTCCCCTTCGGCGAGCATCCGGCGACCCGCTTCGCCGCCGACGTCGAGTACAGCGGCCGTGCCGGCGAGCACGACTATCTCGTCCGCGCCCGCCATCGCCTCCTGGACACCTCCTTCTCCGTGATCGTCGACGGGATCGAGCACGACCCCAAGGCCGAGGAGAAGGCACGGGAGGCCCAGACGAAGCGCGAGGCGACCGACGGCGGCGCGACCGGCGACGACGCGACCGGCGACGACGCGACCCGCGACGATGCGACCCGCGACGATGCGAGTGATGACAACGCGGCCGACGACCTGCAGTTCGGCCTCGACGAGGGGTTCTCCACGCTGCGGTGCACCGTGCGTCGTCGTCGCAAGGACGGTGAGGTGAAGGACTGCGAGGTGCTCACGATCCGCACCGCGGGACTCGGCGGCGCTGGCGAGGTCGAGGTCCGGCACGGGTTCCGGACCACCCTGCTCGTCCCGACCGAGGGGTCCCCGTCGGCCTTGCGTGATGAGAAGCGCACCGCCCACCCCACCCGCTATGCGCTGATCGCGGCGCTGGCGAAGGCGGCGAAGTTCCTGATCCCGCTGCTGGGCCTCGGTGCGCTGTTCGGCGGGCTGCTCGATCCGGTCGAGGAGTGGATCGAGGCGCGGATCCGGCCCGTCGTCGCCGCGGTCGCCCAGGCCACCCAGCCGATCCGGGATTGGATCGGAGAGGTCACGCGTCCGGTGCGGGAGTTCCTCGACGCCCTGCTGAGTCCGATCCAGGAGCTGATCGCCGCGATCCTCCGCCCAATCGGCGAGGCCGTGCGCTGGCTGCTGGACCTGGTGCCGGAGATCGGGCTGCCATTCTCCGTGCCCGGCTGGCTGGTGGACGTGCTGGTGCCGGTGATCGTCGTCATCGCCGTGTTCACGGCGACCTACCGCGCCCTGCGCACCCGCCGGGAGAAGCTCGCGGAGACGTCGAGCGGCACGGGTTCGGACAGCGGCATGGGTTCGGACAGGGGCGCGGGTTCGGACGACGACGCCGGAGCGCATGATGCGAGGTCGGGCGGTACGAACTCGGACGCCGCGGACGGAGCGGATGCCGAGACGCCGAGAAGCGCGGACTCGGACGCCGCGCCGAGGAGCCGAGTGCACGTCGCAGACGGCGACTACGGCGTGGAGACCTCAGGGTCGTCGCCGTCGGCGGTCGAGGACGACGACCGCTCCGCAGGCGAGCGCAGCCCGCAGAGCTGACCCTCCACCGGACCGCACAGGCCGATTCGGCGGCGAGATCAGAGGAACTCGAGGAACTGCCTGTTCTCCGCCATGATCTCCTCGAGGCGGGTGCGCGGGGGCCGAGCGTACGGCTCGTCCCCGAGTGCGGTGCACGCGCGGTCGAAGAAGTCGGCGGAGACCAGCACGCCGCGTGCGCGTGCTCCGCGGCTCATCACCGTGACGGGCTGGCGGTGCGAGAGCTCGAGGAGCTCGCTCAGCCTCGTGCGGAACTCCGAGGCGGTCACGATCTTCGTGGTGACCGCAGCCTCGATCGCCGTCAGTGCAGGCGGGCCCATCGCCGGCCCGTCAAGTGGGATCCCGATCGCGTCACTCGCGCACCTCGCACGGCCAGTGCCCGCCGCCGTGTTCGTCTCGTCAGCCCGACCCGCCTCGTCCGCTGTGTCGCCCCGATTCGACCCATCTGTCGCGTCGAGGCTATCCGACACCTCCACCTCGCCTTCCCATGCACTCTCTGCCATGCCGCTCATCCCCCGTATCCGTCGTGTCTCTGAGGCGGAGTCTCGGCCATCTGGGCGGTATCGGCTCCGCATGCGGTGTCTGTTGTGGAAAAGCACGTACATGACGTACGTGATGTACGCAGTTTTCTGCAGTACCCGTGCGGTGCGGTGCCGGAATGCCGCCGCCGCGCGTCGTATGACCGACGAGTGCTGGCGGATGTACTGGCGGATGGCGGATGGTGGATGGCGGATGGTGGATGGTGGATGGTGGATGGTGGATGGTGGATGGTGGATGGTGGATGGCGGATGGTGGATGGTGGATGGCGGATGGCGGTCGGCGGTCGCCCGGCGCTGGAAGGACACCGCGAGGTGACCACCGCCCGGCGTCGACGAGGGAAGCCGGGACCTCTCCTCCACAGTGCGGGCTTCTCCACGAGGATCCTCGCGACGGTGGGGGAGCGTGGGTGCCCTCGACTAGCCTGTCGGGGTGGCCACCGCTCTGTACCGTCGTTACCGCCCGGAGTCCTTCGCCGAGGTGATCGGCCAGGACCACGTCACCACGCCCCTGAGGCGTGCGCTGCGCGCGGGCCGGGTCGGTCATGCGTACCTGTTCTCGGGACCTCGCGGCTGCGGCAAGACGACCTCCGCTCGCATCCTCGCTCGCTGCCTGAACTGCGAGCAGGGGCCGACGGACACCCCCTGCGGGACCTGCGACTCCTGCCGCGACCTCGCCCGCGGCGGCGCCGGCTCGCTCGACGTGGTCGAGATCGACGCGGCCAGCCACGGCGGCGTGGACGACGCCCGCGAGCTGCGGGAGCGCGCCTCCTTCGCCCCGGTGCGGGACCGTTTCAAGGTGTTCATCATCGACGAGGCCCACATGGTCACCTCCGCCGGCTTCAACGCGCTGCTCAAGCTCGTCGAGGAGCCGCCGGACCATGTGAAGTTCGTCTTCGCGACCACCGAGCCGGACAAGGTCATCGGCACGATCCGCTCCCGCACCCACCACTACCCCTTCCGGCTCATCCCGCCGCAGGTGCTGGGCCCCTACCTCGAGGAGGTCTGCGCCGCGGAGGACGTCCACGTCGGTGAGGGCGTGATGCCGCTGGTCGTGCGCGCCGGCGGCGGCTCCGCCCGTGACTCGATGTCGGTGCTGGACCAGCTGATGGCCGGCGCCGGCGAGGACGGCCTGGACTTCCCCACCGCGATCGCGCTGCTCGGCTTCACCGACACGGCCCTGCTCGACCAGGCGGTCACCGCCATCGCCGAGCGGGACGCGGCCGCGCTCTACTCCGCGGTCGAGCACGTGCTCGCCACCGGCCACGAGCCGCGCCGCTTCGTCGAGGACCTGCTGGAGCGGATGCGGGACCTGATCGTGCTCGCCGCCGTGCCGGACAAGGGCGCCGATCTGCTCCCGCAGGTCCCGGCCGGCGAGCTCGAGCGGATGCTCGGCCAGGCCGCGCAGTTCGCCCCGGCCGATCTCTCGCAGTGCGGCGACCTGGTCCACGAGACCCTCTCGACCATGAGCGGCGCGACCTCGCCCCGTCTCCACCTCGAGCTGCTCGCTGCCCGGCTGGTGCTGCGGGACGAGCGGGCGGCGCTCGCAGCGGCCGACGCCCCGGCTCCGCAGGGCGGAGCGCCTCAGGGCGGTGCGGGTGCAGGCCGCGGCGCGCAGGACCGCACCGGTG
>NZ_JAKJJW010000064.1:0-3609 GCF_025669985.1 Brachybacterium atlanticum
CATCTTCACTGGGAGTGGAGGAGTGCTTGAACCCCTAGCGGTTGTTCGCCTCCTCCACTCCCTTTTCTCATGCCCGCGACCTATGCGCACGCTGACGCGCGTTCTCGCTCCTCGCGGGCACGGTCAGAAGCATCTCCGACGCCTGGCGCAGCGGCGGGGTGCAGTGATGGGCGCGGATGGTCCGGTGTCGAGTGCTTCCGCCATGAGGGACTCCTCGGTGCTGCGTCACGTGCACCGATGCACCGAACCGAAGGGCTACGTCTCCCCGACGACTGACGATCCGCTCGGCACGTCCCGCAGCGGAGAGCTCTCGACGGAAGCTCGTGGCGGTGGCTTCGCGGTGAGTCGGACGATGCTCCGTACGTGTCGCGCGTATGGTCGGCCCCCCGGCACGGACTTGCAAGGCGGTCGACCGGACGGGTCGTTACGTTGCCAGGCACCGAGGGAGAGTCCTAGCGTCGTTGCCACGAGCAGATGGCTCAGCCGGGCACACTGACCGGCGAACAGGAAGGGAGTTCCATCATGGCTGATCAGAACAACTCCGGACAGTTCGGCAACCGGAACGACACCGAGCAGCAGGCCCAGAAGGGCGGCGAGGCCAGCACCGGCAGCTTCGGCGAGAAGAACTCGGCCGATCCGAGCCAGGCCGGCCAGCAGGGCGGCCAGGAGTCCTCGGGCAGCTTCGGCGAGAAGAACTCGGCCGATCCGAGCCAGGCCGGTCGCCAGGGCGGCCAGGAGAGCTCGGGCAGCTTCGGCGAGAAGAACTCCGCCGACCCCAGCGAGGCCGGCCGCAAGGGCGGCCAGAGCTCCTGAGGCCCGTGGGGCTCAGCTCCTGCGCCCCGTGAACGCGGAGGGGGACGGCCGGACGGCCGTCCCCCTCCGCTACGCGCACCTTCCCCGCCTCGACCGTGTGACCCGCCCCGACCCACAGGAGCATCCCATGTCCTTCGCCCCCACCCGTGCTGTCGTCGTCGGCTCCGACTCCGGGATCGGCAGGGCCACCGCGGTCGCCCTGGCCGAGGCCGGGATGGACGTGGGCATCACCTTCAACACCGACCGGCAGGGCGCCGAGGGCACGGCCGAGGAGGTCCGCAGCCACGGCCGCAAGGCCGTCGTCGCCCACCTCGACACCTCCGACCTCGAGAGGGCCGGGGGCGTCGTGGACCGGCTCGTCGCGCAGCTCGGTGGGCTCGATGTGTTCGTGCAGTGCTCGGGCGCCGGCCACAGCACGCTGTTCCTGGACACGCCGCTGGAGACCTGGCGCGACGTCATGGCCGTTGACCTCGACGGCGCGTTCGTCTGCCTGCAGGCCGCCGCCCGTCACCTCGTCGAGGCCGGGGACGGCGGACGGCTCATCGGCGTCACCAGCGTGCACGAGCACCAGCCGAAGGTCGGATCCTCCGCCTACGACGCCGCCAAGCACGGTCTCGGCGGGCTGCTGAAGACCATCGCCCTCGAGCTGGGCGAGCACGGCATCACGGCCAACGCCGTCGCGCCCGGCGAGATCGCGACCCCCATGACGGGGCAGACCGACCAGGACCCCCGCACCGAGGAGCGCCCCGGCGTGCCGCTGCGACGGCCCGGGGACGCCCGCGAGGTCGCGGCCGTCATCGCCTTCCTCGCCTCGCCCCAGGCCTCCTACGTCACGGGAGCCTCCTGGGCCGTGGACGGCGGGATGCTGCAGATGGGGCCGCAGGGCGCGGCGGCGACGGTCGACGATGCCTGGCGTCGCCCCTGAGACCGGGCGGGTCCGTGATGGCGGCGGAACGGGGAGCGGGCTTGCGCCGCCCTGCTCGCCCTGCTCGACAGGACATCCTTCCCGGCAGCGCCGCCGGCAGGTCGCCCAGGAGCCCCGGCTGCGGCGCTCCGACCGGTTCAGCCGTCCGCCGGCCGCTGGGCGCGCAGGTCGGGCCGCCCACCCAGCCGTCGCACGGTCGACGTGGCCGCCGCACCCGCCCGCCGTGCGGCCAGCTCCGGGGGCTCGCCCCGGCGCAAGCCGATGGTGAGCCCCGCCAGGAAGGCGTCGCCGGCACCGGTCGGATCGGCGACCTGCTCGGTGCCGTGCGGCACGAGCTGCTCGCCCTCCGGCCACACCACGAGGTCGCCGTCGGGGACGGAGAGCGCGACGAGCCCGGCCCCGGAGTCGAGGACGCGCCGGGCCGCGAGGCGGCCCGCCTCGTGATCAGCCGGCTCGATGCCGGTCATCAGACGCGTCTCCGCTGCGTCCATCCGCACCACGTCGGCCGCCGCGAGCAGCCGGTCGCGGGCGGCGCCGTCGACGGCGCCGTCCAGGACGAGCCGCAGTCCGCGGTCCGCGGCCAGCTCCGCCCCGGCGAGCAGGACCGGTGCGGGCTGCTGCAGCTGCAGGCAGACCGTGTCGACCCGGTCCACGGCGACGGCCGCCTCCTGCACGTCCTGCACGGTGAGCAGCGACTGCTCGGGCACGTGCTCGAGCAGGCGCCGCGTGCCCTCCCCGTCCACGACGTCCACCAGCAGCGCGGTCTCCCCGCGGCGCACGACCCAGGAGAGATCCAGGTCATCGCGGCGGGCCTGGGCGAGCACGGTCTCGCCCACCGCGTCGGTCCCGGCCACGCCGAGCAGGATCACCGGCGACCCGAGCTGCCGCAGCGCGACCGCCTGATTGGCGCCCTTGCCGCCGAGCGCCTCCCGCCGCTCGGCCACGCGCGCACTGTCACCGGCCGGTGGCCAGTCCTCGACGCGCAGCACCAGATCTCGGGCGATCTGGCCGATGACGAGGACGCCGGTGGAGGGATCGGTGGTGGCCATGCCCCGTGGTACCACGGGGTCGGCATGCGGGGGAAGCGTCACGGACCGGTCGATCGTCCCGCGCAGGATCCGGACGGCAGGGACGGCTCGGGGTCACGGACGGGCGGTCCGAGCAGGTCTCCGGCACCACCGGGCGTCCAGCGGCACGCCCCGACGCACGTCGACAGCGCCTGCCACCTTCCGCCCCCTCGTGCAGACAGCTCGACGGCTCACCCGCCGCGTGCCAGCCTGAGGGCATGTGCCGCAACATCCGCCCCCTCCACAACTTCGAGCCCGAGGCAACCTCGCAGGAGGTGCACGACGCCGCGCTGCAGTACGTGCGCAAGGTCAGTGGGATGACCAGGCCCTCGCAGGCCAACGCCGAGGTGTTCGAGCGGGCCGTCGCGGAGATCGCGCACGCCACCGAGCACCTGCTCGCCGACCTCGTCACCTCCGCCCCGCCGAAGGACCGCGAGGTCGAGCGGGAGAAAGCCCGGGCCCGCAGCGCGAAGCGGTTCGGGACGCCCGCCGCGTCCTGAGCGGAGGGGGCTGCACTCGGCGGCGTTTGCAGAAGAGGGACTCCCGCGGCACGCCGCGGAGTTCAGCTCCACGCCGTGCCGCGGGAGTCCCCTTTGCGCAGGCCGGTCCCGGCCAGCGGCTGAGGACGGGCCAGACCAGGGCGGGCCTCCGGAGGTCGAGTGGCGGATCTCGACCGGTATCAGTATGGCCGGTTCAGTCGGTGAGTGCGACTGTGGTGATCAGTTCGTCGAGTGTCTCACTGGGAGTAGCCCCGTCGAGGACCACTCGGGGTCTTGCGTTGAGCATGTCCTGAACGGTGCGGAG
>NZ_JAKJJW010000065.1:0-3485 GCF_025669985.1 Brachybacterium atlanticum
CCGGCCCTGAGCGGGTCCCGGCCGCCGCGGCGGCCGGGACCCGCTCAGGGCCGGAGGCTCAGTTCCAGCCCTCGAACTCCACGGCCTCGTAGTCCTCGCGGTTGTCGTCGAGGGTCTCCTGGAGGGTGGCCGCGAGCGCGTCGAGCACCTTCTTCGGATCGGCGCCGTCGCCGTAGACCTGCGCCTGCGCGGCGCCGATCTCGGTGACGGAGCCCTGGTCCCAGTTGGTGTAGTCCGCGGTGCGGGCGTTCTCGAGCTGGGCGAGCGCGACGCCGTAGTTCGGGTTCTCCGCGACGAGGTCCTTGACCGTCTGGGTGTCGGCCGCGGCCTTCACGATCGGGACGTAGCCGGTGCCCGCATGCCACTCGGCGGACTTCTCCGGCTGGGCGAGGAAGCGGAACAGCTCGGCGCAGGCGTCCTGGCGGTCCTGGGAATCGCTGCGCACGATCGAGAGGCCGGAGCCGCCGGTCGGGACCTGCTTCTCCTGGCCCTCCTTGGAGAGCATGAACGCGGTGCCCACCTCGAAGACGCCCTCGGTGGCGGCGGTGGTGCCGGTCAGCCCGGCGGTCGAGCCGCGCATCCCGGCGGTGATGCCGGAGGCGAAGTCGGTCCCGGCGGCCTGCGCCATGTAGCCGAACTTGTCCTCGTGGATGAACTTGCGCTGCCACTCCAGCCACTCCACGCCGGCGTCCTCGTTGATCGTGACCGCGAAGTCCTCGTTCGCGTTCGCGCCGCCGAAGCCCCAGATGTCGGCCTGCGCGTGCCAGGCGTCGTCGGCCCCGACCGCGAGCGCCGCCAGCGGACGGCCCTCGACCTCGATCTTCGCCAGCTCGGGCGCGAACTCGGCGAGGTCCTCCCAGGTCTCGGGGCCCTCCTCGGGCAGGCCCGCCTCGATGTAGCGGGTCTTGTTGTAGTAGAAGAGCGGGGTGGAGCGGGCGAAGGGCACCACGAAGGTCTCGCCGGCGGCCTTGCCCTCGGCGACATAGTTGTCGATGTAGACGTCGAGGCTCCACTCGTCGTCGAAGTAGCTGTCCAGCGGGGCGAGCGCGTCGGAGTTGTAGAACTGGAGCCACTGCATCTCGGGGAAGCAGACGATGTCCGGGACGGTGCGGGCCTGGAGGGCCGCGGTGAACTTCTGGTTGAGGTCGGCGTAGCCGCCGACGGACTCGGCGATCGCGACGATCTCGTCCTGGGACTCGTTGAAGGCCGCGAACTGCTCGGCGAGGACCTCGTAGTTCACGCCGGTGAAGGGCGCCCAGAACAGGATCGGGGTGCGACCCTCGTACTCGGAGGGGACGGTGAGATCGGCCTGCGAGAAGCCGTCACGGATGTTGCTCTCGGAGTCACCACCGCCGCCCCCGCCGTTCGGGGCGCCGCAGGCGGCGAGGCCGGCGGCGCCGGCACCCAGGCCGAGGGCCGCCATCATCGTGCGGCGGGAGAGGTTCAGGGGGCTGCGGGACATGTGCATCGCTCCTTGGAGACGGGCCGGACCGGAGGGCTCCGGTGCGGTCGGGCGGGGTCGTCGGGTCGTGCGGGACCGGGGCCGGGCGCTCGTGCGCCCGGTCCGGCGGGTTCGGGGGTCGGGCCGGAGTGGCCCGGGACGGTCTAGACGGCGCGGGGCCGTCCCGTCGGCCTCACTTCATGGCGCCGGCGGCGAGGCCGCCGATGATGCGCTTCTGGGCGAGGAAGAAGAGGATCAGCATCGGCAGGGAGACGAACACGGCGCCGGCCATGATCACGCCCCAGTTGCTGTAGCCCTCCTGGCTGCGCAGGAACAGCAGCCCGATGGGGAGGGTGCGCATGTCCTCGGTCGAGGTGACGATCAGCGGCCACACGTACTCGTTCCACTTCCCGACCATGACGATCAGGGTGGCGGTGAGGATCATGGGGCTCGACAGCGGCACCACGATGGTGAGCATGCGGCGGATGTGGCCGGCGCCGTCGATCTCCGCGGCCTGCAGGATGTCCTTGTCGATCGTGCGCATGTGCTGGTAGATCAGGAACATCGCGAAGGCGCTGGCGATGCCGGGCAGGATGATCCCGGCGTAGGTGTTCAGCCAGCCGAGGTTCGCCACGGTGATGTAGTTGACGATCAGCGTCACGTGGCCCGGCAGCATCAGCGAGGCGACGATCAGGCCGAACACGATCTTCTTGAACCGGAACTCGACGAACACGAAGGCGTAGGCGCACAGGATCGCGAGCACGATCTCGAGCACGGTGCCGACGCCGGTGGTGATGATCGAGTTCAGGAAGAAGCGGTCGAACGCCGCGGCCTCCCAGGCGCCGACGAAGTTCGAGAACGTCAGCTCGGTGGGGATCCACTGCAGCGGCCAGCTGTAGATGTCCTGGTGCGGCTTCAGGGCCGAGGAGAACAGCCAGTACAGCGGCACCAGGAACACCGCGATCGTGGCGAGGACGCCGGCGATCAGCAGCGCGGTGACCCAGGGTCGACGGCGGGGGCCGCGGCGTCGGCCGGTGTTGCGCGGCACGGAGGTGCCCGCGGCGGCGGCCGTCCCGTCGGGGAGCTGGGCGGAGGGGGCGGAGCTCAGGGTGCTCATGAGTCGTAGTTCACCTTCTTCTCGCCGTAGCGGACCTGCACGTAGGTGATGACCAGGAGGATCGCGAGCAGCACGGTCGCGGCGGCCGAGGCGCTGCCGATGTCGAACTTCTGGAAGGCCTCCTCGTAGACCATCCAGCTCAGCGTGCTGGAAGAGGTCCCGGGGCCGCCGTCGGTCATGATCGAGATGATGTCGAAGGCCTGTGCGGCGGAGATGATGCCTGTGATCGAGAGGAAGAACGTGATCGGGCTCAGCAGCGGCAGGGTCAGGTGGCGGAAGAGCTTCCAGCCGTGCGCGCCGTCGAGGGCCGCGGCCTCGTAGAGGTCCTTCGGCAGGTCGAGGATCGCGGTGTAGCAGATGACCGTGACGAAGCCGAGGCGCTGCCAGGTGTAGGCGATGGTGATCGACCACAGCGACCAGTCCGAGGTCGTGGTCCACGCCGGGGAGTCCGCGCCGAACAGCGAGAACGCCCAGCGGGAGAGGCCGTAGTTCGGGTCGAACATGAACAGCCACAGGATGCCGACGGCGGCGCCGGGCAGCATGTGCGGCGCGAACGCCATGGTCTGCGCGAAGCCCGTGAACGGGACCTTCGTGGCCAGCAGGCTGCCCAGCAGCAGGCCGAGCACGAGGGAGCCGATCACGCTGACCCCGGTGAAGATCAGCGTGTTCATCAGGACCTGGCCGAAGCTCGCCGAGGTGAACAGGTCGACGTAGTTCTGCGCGCCCACCCACTCGGGGACGGGCTCGACGAAGTCCCACTCGAAGAAGCTCAGCCCGATGTTGTACAGCGCCGGGTAGTACGAGAAGACGATGATCGCGAGGAAGTTCGGGGCGATCAGCGCGAGGAAGAGCAGCGCGTCGCGACGGGCGCGGCGGCGGCGCTGGGGGGAGCGCCGACGGGCGGGCCGCTGCGCGGCGGGGGTCGCG
>NZ_JAKJJW010000066.1:0-2795 GCF_025669985.1 Brachybacterium atlanticum
CGGGACGTCGGCGCCGCGCTGCGCGCGCGGGTCGGGGCGAGGCCGCGCGCCGTGGTGCTCGTGGACCGTCACGGCACGCTCACCGGAGGGGAGCTGCTGGACCTCGTGCGTCTGCACCGCAGCGGCACCGCCACGGCGGACCGCGCCGGCCTCGCCGCCCTGCCGGCCGAGGCCCCGCTGCGCCAGGTGCTCGCCGCGGTGCTCGCCGGCCCCGACGTGCTGGAGCTGCGCTCGAGCGGCTCCACCGGTGCTCCCCGGCCGCAGCGGCGCGGCCCCCTCTCCCCCGCGCAGCTGCTCTCCCTGGCGGACCTCGCCCGTCGGATCGGGCTGCGGCCGGGCCGGGTCACGGCCTGCGCCGCGCCGGGGGTGCACGGCCACGGACTGGTCGCGACGCTGGGCGCCCTCACCCTCGGCGCCCCGCTCGTTGACCTCACGCATCTGCCCGCCGCGGAGCGCATCGCCCTGCTGCACCGCACCTCGCCCGCGCTGCTCACCGGGGTGCCGGTGCACCTCGCGGACCTGCTGCGCGCGGACCGGGAGCTCGGCGGCGGGCGTCCGCTCGCGATCGACCGCGTCGTCGCGGGCTCCGACGTGCTCTCCCCCGTGCTGCGCGCGGACCTCGCCCGCCACTTCCGGGCCCGGGTCCACGACGTCTACGGCACCACCGAGACCGGCTCGCTGTGCGTGGACGGTCGCCCTCTGCACGGCGTGCACCTGCGGGAGCTCGACGGGCTGCTGTGCGCCCGCACCCCGTTCACGGGCGGTCGGGAGCTGGTCACCGACCGCGGGGAGATCACGGCCGATGGCAGGGTGCGTGTGCTGGGCCGGGCGGACGGCTCGATCTCCTCCGGCGGGATGCTCCACGACCCCGCCGCGACGGTGCGCGTGCTGCGCTCCGCTCCCGGCGTCGCCTCGGCGCGGCTGCAGGTGGTGCCCGATGCGCGCTTCGGCGTGCGGACCCTCGCCGAGGTGGTCCTCGCCCCGGCCGCGGCGGACACGGTGCCGCCGAGCGCCGAGGAGCTCCGGAGCCTGGTGCGGGACCGGCTGGGCGCCGCGGCGGTGCCCCGCGAGGTGCGGTTCCTGCCGCCGGGCGCGGCGAGCGCGGCGCCGTCGGGACCCGACGGCGAGGGGCCCGCTCCGTCGGGAGAGGGCCCCTCGGGACCCTGGGGCCTCGGCGGGCCGATGGACGGTCCGCTCAGCAGTCCGGGACGCTGACCGGCACCGCGGTGACCGCGAGCCCGCCCATGGCGGTCTCCTTGTACCGCTCGGACATGTCCTTGCCCGTCAGCCGCATCGTCTCGATGACGGTGTCGAGGGAGACGAAGTGCTCGCCGGTGCCGCGCAGCGCGAAGCGCGCCGCGGTGATCGCCTTGACCGCCGCCATCGCATTGCGCTCGATGCAGGGCACCTGCACCAGACCGCCGACGGGGTCGCAGGTCAGGCCCAGGTTGTGCTCCATCGCGATCTCGGCGGCGTTCTCGACCTGGGCGGGCTTGCCACCCATCACCTCGCACAGCGCCGCGGCCGCCATCGAGCAGGCCGAGCCCACCTCGCCCTGGCAGCCCACCTCGGCGCCGGAGATCGAGGCGTGCTCCTTGTAGAGCGAGCCGATCGCCCCGGCGGTCAGCAGGAAGCGCACCGCGATCTCGTCGGGGTCCACGCCCTCGATGTAGTTGGTCGCGAAGAAGAGCACGGCCGGGATGATCCCGGCGGCCCCGTTGGTCGGCGCGGTGACGACGCGGCCGCCGGCGGCGTTCTCCTCGTTCACGGCGAGCGCGGCGAGGGAGACCCATTCGAAGGAGTTCATGGGCAGGCGCGCCGGGTCCTCGGCGGAGAGCGAGTCGTACCAGGAGGCGGCGCGGCGCTTGACCTCGAGCCCGCCGGGGAGGACGCCCGGGGTGCGGATGCCGCGCTGGATGCAGTCGTCCATGGTGCGCCAGATCCTCAGCAGACCCTCGCGGATCTCCTCGCCGTCCCGCCACTGCCTCTCGCGCAGCAGCATCGCGTCGGAGATCGAGATCCCCCGGTCCTCGCACACCCGCAGCAGCTCGGCCCCGGTGGTGAAGATGGTGCGGCCCTCGTCCTCCGCGGCGACCTCCGCGATCGAGCGGTCCATGTCCGCCTCGTCGACGACGAAGCCTCCGCCGACGGAGAACATCGGTCGGCGCACGAGCTCGGCGCCGCCCGCGTCCTGGGCGACGAAGGTCATCCCGTTGGAATGCTGGGGCAGGAAGGTCAGCGGGTGCAGCACGATCGAGGAGGGTCGCAGCGACACCTCGAGCCGGCCGTCGAGCAGCAGCCCGCCCTCGGCCTCGATCCGCTCGACGCGCTCCCTGCCCGCGACCGGGTCCACGGTCTCCGGATCCGAGCCCTCCAGGCCCATCACGATCGCGGAGAGGGTGCCGTGCCCCTCGCCGGTCGCGGCGAGCGAGCCGTACAGGTGGACCTCCACCTCGGCGACCTGGGGACCAGTCTCCGGGTCCGAGAGCACCTCGTGCGCGAACTGCGCCGCCGCCCGCATGGGTCCCACCGTGTGGGAGCTCGACGGGCCGATGCCGATCTTGAACATGTCGAACGTGCTGATGCTCACCGCAGTCCTCCTCGACGTCCTCGTCGTGTCGATCGTGCCCGCCGCGCGTGCGGGCGGGCACTGCGCGCCGTGACCGGGGGTGCTCCCCCCCGACGCGTCACGGCACGACGATCATCGTCCCCCGTGCCGTCGCGGGCTGCGGCTCGGCGCGCCGGAGCGGCCGCGGCCGCCCGCGCGTCCGGTGCCCCGGCCCTGGCCGGAGTCC
>NZ_JAKJJW010000067.1:0-2662 GCF_025669985.1 Brachybacterium atlanticum
ACGGGGCTCCCGATCCCGCGAGGCCCGTCGGGCCGCGGCCGGTGCCGTCGTCCGCGGAGCCGGAGGCGGCGTCGGCCGCGGGCTTCTCCGGGGCGGGGCCCCAGCCGTCGGGGTGCGGGCCGAAGGGATCGGGGGTGGTGCGCTCGAGCGGCAGCAGGAAGGGCCGCTCGGCGTTGACGAACCCGAGGTCGAAGACCATGTCGTCGTAGACCGTCTCGAAGGTGCGCAGGCTCAGCAGCGCCAGGTGCTTGCCGTCGGCGCTGAACGCGGGGGCGGAGTCCTGGAACTTCCCGGAGGTGAGGGCGCGGCCCGTCGGTTCCTGGGCCTCGGTGTCCGAGATCATCAGGCGCGAGAGCTGCCAGGAGTTCGGCTCGGCCCACACCAGCCAGCGGCCGTCCGGCGACCAGGCCAGGTCGCTGACCTCGCCGCCGCTGCTGCGGCCGATCTCGCGCACGTGGTCCAGGCGCGGCGCCGCGACGGAGCGGTCGGCGTCGGCCTCCCAGCCGGCGTCGGCGCCCGGCGCGGTGTGCGCGCCCTTCCCGTGCGTCTCCTTGGCGGGGTCCTCGAGGCCGCGCAGGGTCACCAGGCGCACCACGTTGTCGTGGCTGACGATCGCGATGCGGGAGCCGTCGGGCGAGGGGATGGCGTGCAGGATCCGGCCCACCTCGCCCACGGCCAGGCGGATCTCCTCGCCGCCGCCGTCCAGCCGCGCCAGCGCCAGCACGTCGGAGCCGACGCCGCCCAGCTCACGATCGGAGAGGGCCTCCGCATCGGAGACGAACAGGGCGAAGGGCGAGCGGCCGAGCGGCCGCACCTCCCGCAGCCGCAGCCCGCAGGCCCCGGCGAGCAGCCGCGCCGGACCGCCGCGATGGGTGAGGGCGTGCGCGGAGCCGCGCCACTCGACGACGCTCGCGCGCGCGTCGTGCAGCGGCCGCATGGCCAGGAGGTTCTCGCTCGCCGAGGCGGGGCGCGGCAGTCGGGCGGCGCCGACGCCGGAGGCGAGCACCTCGATCTCCCGCGGCGCGGCCTCGAGGGAGTCCATCGCGAACAGGCGCCCGCGGGAGCTGAACACGATCGCGCTTCCGTCGGTCGCGGGTTCGCGCAGGTAGCCCTCCTCGGAGGTGAGGGAGGTGTGGGAGCGCAGGTCCGTGCCGTCGGCGGCGATGGACCACAGGTTCGCCGAGGCGCGATCGGTGAGCGCCGCGCCGGGGCCGGGGGTGTCGGAGGCGAACAGCAGCCGGTTTCCGTACCAGGCGATCCGCAGCTTCGAGGCGAGGATCTCGTCGAGCAGCGGCTCCCAGGTGCGGGCCGCATGCGCCTCGGCGGGTGCGTCCAGCGGCACGTCCTCGCGCGAGAGCCACAGCTTCACGGCCGTGCCTCCCTGGTAGTGCTTCCAGGAGGCCTGGTCGCGGCGCCACGGCGTCGCGACGACGGTGGTGCCGGAAGGATGGATCGCGACCTCGCCGCTGCGGCCCAGCGGCAGCAGCGTGGTGGTGCCCTCGAGGTCGACGGCCCACAGCTGGGCATCGCGAGCGACCGGCGCGGCGTAGCTGGTGGTCGCGACGATGCGGCCGTCGGGCAGCCAGCCGACGACCTTCGTGGCGGGGCGGCCCCAGAAGGTCAGGCGGCGCGGTGCGGACTCGCCGGCGACATCCGCGACCCAGACCTCCGGCCCGCCCGAGGCGCGGGAGGTGAAGGCGATGCGGGCGCCATCGGGGGAGAAGCGCGGGTACGAGACGGGCGCGCCCTCGTCGGTGAGGCGCCAGGCGCGGCCTCCCTCGAGCGGTGCGAGCCACACGTCGTTCGCGGCGGTGAAGGTGATCAGCTCGCCCCGGACGTCGGGGTGGCGGAGATAAGCGGCATGAGCGGGCGTCGTCGGCATGGCTTCCACCCTATGCCGCGGGGCCGACGTCGCCGGGCGGGAGCTCGCGGCGCGGGTGGGTCGCTCAGCCGAGCGCGCCGGCGATGACGCCGTCCGCGCGGTGCAGCACGGCCGCGAGCTCGGCGCGGGTCACCGCCTGCTCGCCCTGCCAGTGCGTCGACCCGTCGGGAGCCATCCCGGCGCTGGTCAGCCAGGCCGCATCCTGTGACAGCCCTGCGGGGAGGTTCTTCCCCTCGGCCGCGCCGGGCCCGTCAGCGCCGCCGGCGGGCCAGACCGCGCCGATCCCCGCGAGGGCGGGACGCAGCAGCGCGGCGAGCATCCCCGAGGCCCCCTCGCGGGTCGCGCGGGCCTCGGGATGGACCTTCAGCTCGGCATCGCCCCAGAGCGCGCCGCGGCCGTGCAGCCACAGCAGGGCGGAGGCCTGCTCCGGGTCCTCGCCGAGGTCGACGACGAGCACCGGCACGTCCTCGAGCGGCACCGCCGGGGTGCCTGCGAAGCGGTGCAGGGCCGCGGCGACCTCGCCCCGGGTCATGACCGCCTCCGGCGAGAAGGCGCCGCCGGCCGCGGGCAGCACGCCGGTCTCGTCCGCCCAGACCATCGCCTCGAGCCCGGCATCGCCGTCGGCCACATCGGAGAACGGGCTGGTGGCGGGGCCGAGCAGGAGCGGGAGCGCGACCCCTGCGGAGATCGCGCCGACCACGGCGGCGGCCGCGGCGCCCGCGAGCAGCAGGGTGCGGCGCGGCGGCACGGACCGGGCAGGGGCGGGGCCGACGGGGCGTT
>NZ_JAKJJW010000068.1:0-2621 GCF_025669985.1 Brachybacterium atlanticum
TGAGTATTCGGCCTGTTGAGCGCCAGTCGGTATTGCCCCTGAGCGCCACTCGATATCGCGGTCGGGCGCCGGTGGATCGCGTCGGTGAGCGCCAGCCCTCGGGGCCGACGCTCACCGATGCCGTGGTCAGGTCGTGGCGTGCGCGATGTGCTCGCGCATGTTCATCTCACCGGTGGTGATCCAGAGGGTGTTGTGCACGATGCGATCCATGATCGCGTCGGCGTGGACTCCTCCGCCGAGGCGGGCGTGCCAGTCCTTCTTCGCGTACTGGGTGCAGAACACCGTCGAGACCGTGTCGTAGCGCCGTTCGAGCAGCTCGAGCAGCATGGAACGGATCTCGTCGCTGGGCTCGTCCAGCAGCCATTCATCGATGACCAGGACTGCGAACGTGGAGTACTTCCGCAGCCACTTCTCCCGGCCACCGGGTTTGTCCTGGGCCGTGGCCCAGGACTCCTCGAGATCTGGCATCCGGATGTAGTGAGCGCGGTAGCGGTGCTGGCAGGCGCTCTTGGCCAGCGCGGAGCCGAGATACGACTTCCCCGACCCCGTGAAGCCTTGGAAGACGACGTTCTGCCGCATCTGGACGAACGAGCAGCTCCGCAGCTGAGCGAGGACGCCGCGATCCAGGCCCCTTTCCTCGACGAGGTCCACGAAGCGCAGGTCCGCGTCGGGGTAACGCAGCCCAGCACGACGGATGAGCCCGTCGACCTTCGCGTTCGTGAACGTGGCATGCGCATCATCGACGGCGAGCTGGATACGCTCTTCGAACGCCATCCCCAGGGCGAGGGTGGGGTCTTGTCCTTCGAACGCCTCCAGCAGGCTCGAAGCGCCCATCTCGCGGAGCTTGTGCTTGGTCTGTGCATCCAGCTGCGTCACTTCTTGCCTCCGGCGTAGTACTCCGCACCGCGCACGAACCCTGCTGCCACCCCGGCCGGCGCCTGAGGGGCTCGATCGATCTGGGGGCGGGCATCTCGCTGGGCGGGTGGGGCGTCCTGTCTGCTGTCGAGGATCGGCCGCAGATGCGCATAGCGCGGTGACCGGACCCGGGAAGAGAGCGCGATGCCGGCCGCGGCCTCGACCCGCGCCGCGGAGAACCGGCGCGTCAGGCGCAGCACCGCCAGCGCGGGGTCCAGCCCCTGCTCGGCAACCGCCACGGACTCGAAGATCCGGTTGACCACGGTGAGGGTGTTCTCGCCGATGCGGCCTGCCCATTCGCGGGCGCGATCGGCCGTCCATTCCCGGTAGCGAGGGCCGTCGGGCAAGTCCGCATCATGGGTGCGATGCTCGTTGACCACCCCAGCTGGAGCCAGAGCGTGGCTGGTCACGCGCCGGTCACCGTCGAACACTTCCAGAATCGAGGAGGTCACCCGCAGATCCACGCCCTGACCGATGAGAGCGTAGGGGACGGAGTAGAAGTTCTTCTCGAAAACCACGTGCCCATCCCGCCGGACTCGCCGCCCATGCACCCACTGGCTGATCTCGTAACGGACCGCTGGCAGGGGCCGCAGCAAAGGCTTCTCCTCAGCCTCGAACACCGAGAGCCGAGACCCGGACCGCTTCTGGAACGGCTCGGCGTTGTATACCTCCATCCGCTCATAGATCGCCTCCCGCAACTCCGCCAGGGTGGTGAAGGATCGATGCCGCAGCGCGGCGATGACCTGCGTGGCGATGTTCCCGACCGTGTTCTCCACGCTCGGCTTGTCCTTCGGCTTCCTGACCCGGCCCGGCAGCACCGCTGCGCTGTAGTGCGCGGCCAGTTCCCGATAGGCGTCGTTGAGCACGACCTCTCCCTCGGCCGGATGCGCGAGCACGCCCGTCTTGAGGTTGTCCGGGACGATCCGCGGAACGCTCCCGCCGAACCACTCGAACATCGCCGTATGTGCCCGCAGCCAGGCCTCCTGCTTCATATCCAGCGTCGGCTCGACAAACGCATACCGCGAGAACGGCAAGCAGGCGACGAACAAGAACACCTTCGTCGTCTTCCCCGTGACCGGTTCTGTCAAGGACATGGTCTTGCCCGACCAGTCGACCTCGATGCTCTGCCCGGCCTTGTGGCCCACGCGCGAGGCGAGCCCCGCGACCAGGACATGACGCTGATAGGTCTTGCAGAACCTGTCATACCCCATCGCCGGGGTGCCGGCCGAGGCTGCCGCGTCGCGGTACTCGCCGTGCAACAGCTTCAGCGTGACCCCGACCTTCGCGAGCTCACGGTGGACCTCGTCCCAGTCCGGCTGGGCATAGACGCTGTGGTGCTCTCCCCGCCCGGGGAAGAGCCGCGCATACACCTCCGCATCCGGCACCGCGACGACATCGTCGTAGCTGATCCCTATCGCGTCCGCGGCGGCGATGACCGCGTCCACCGAGTGCCTCGACATGCCCTGGGCGGCGATCTGCCGGCGTGAGAGACCCTCGCTGCGGAGGCGAAGCACCAGCTTCGCCCTGATCTTCCGTACCATTTCCGATTACTCCTTCTGCCACGTGAGACGCCACGTGGCAGAAGGAGCCTAGAAATATGGTGGCGCTGACGCCCACTACTCAACGGCGCTGAGCACCACGATCACGCCCCCGACAAGGTGGCGCCGAACGGGACCACCACCGGTGCTCAACACGCCGAATATTCA
>NZ_JAKJJW010000069.1:0-2183 GCF_025669985.1 Brachybacterium atlanticum
GTACCCGGCGCGGTCGCCCTCGTCGGCCCGCCGGCCGCGCCGCGCTCGGACGCCGCGGAATCGAGCGCGGCGCGCAGCGGGACGATCAGCCCCTCCGGAGTCTCGAGCACGAGGTCGGGAGCCTCGGCGATGCGGAACGGCGGGGTGTCGGTGCGTCGGTCGCGGGTGATCACCACGGCGCCGACCCCGGCGCGGCGCCCGGCGACCACGTCGCGGTCGAGGGTGTCGCCGACGTACCAGGTCTGCTGCGGAGCGACGCCGAGCCCCTCCGCGGCCCGTCGGATCATGCCCGGGTGGGGCTTGCGGATCCCGACCTCGTCGGAATACACCTGCACGCCGAAGAAGCGGTCCAGCCCCAGGTCGGCGAGGATCGCGCGGTGCGCCCGGCCGGAGTGGGCGTTGGAGACGATCCCGAGCGGGAGGCGGCGCGTGGCGCATTCGGCGAGCAGCTCGTCGATGCCCGGGCGCTGGTGGTGCTCGGAGACCATCGTCGCCATCGTCGCGAGCAGCTCTCCGGCGTCGAGGGCGAGGGTGCGTCGCACCGGGTCCGGGAGGTCGGCGAGCAGGAAGTCGCCGACTATCTCGGCCGGGGCCAGCTCACGCGGGGCGAGGCGGCGGGAGGCGGCGTTCTTCCACATCGACAGGGCTGTGCGGCCCGCGCGCAGCGACTCCGCGACCGCCGCCGGATCGAGCCGGGCGCCGAGCGTCGCGGACCGGGCGACGACGGCCTCGGCGAGCTCCTGCGCCCAGGTCACGCGAGGGACGGTCGTGACGACCACGCCGCCGAAGTCCAGCAGCAGCGCCGCGGGGGCGGGCAGCGCCGGGACCCCGTCGCCGACGGGCAGCAGGGCGGACGAGGCGGGATCGAGGGTGCGGGGCGCAGTGGTCACGGAGGTCCTTCGACGGGGAGGAGCGGGGCGGCGCAGGGCCGATGACCTCGACGCTAGGCGGCATCGGGGCGCACCCCGTGAACGGAAGGTGAACCCGTCGGCACGCCTTCGGGTCCGGGACTGAAAACCTTCAGACCCGCCGGTCAGCACCGCACTCGGCACTGCTAGACCGGTGTCGTGACCACTTCCGGGAAGCGCCCGAGCCTGGCCGACGTGGCGCGTGCGGCCGGGGTCTCCTCCGCCGCCGCGTCGATGGCGCTGAACGACCGCCCCGGCATCGCGCCGACGACCCGCCGGCGCGTGCGGGAGGCCGCGCGAGGACTCGGCTACGGACGACGGAGGCGGGCGACGACGCTGTTCGGGGTGCTGCCCACGGACCTCGGGAACCCGTACCACACCGACGTCATCGCCGGGATCGAGGAGAGCGCCGAGATGCTCGGGGCGGGGGTCGTGATCGCCCACGGGAGGCGGGACACCGCGCACATGGAGCGGCAGCTGCAGCGCCTGCTGGACCTCGAGGTGGACGGGATCATCGCGGTGACCACGTGGCTGCCGCCGGAGGCGCTCGAGCAGGCGGCGCGCTCGGTGCCGGTGGTGGTGATCGGGCGGATGCAGGACCCGGTGCCGGGCACGGATGCGGTGATCACCGACGACACCGCCGGGGCCGCGCTCGCGGTGCGGCATCTCGTCACGGCCGGGCACCGTCGCCTCGCGCACGTGACCCTCTCCTCCCGGCCCGGACCCGCCGCGCGGCGCACCGGCTTCCTCGCCGAGACGGCGCGGCTCGGGCTCGCCGACGCGGTCGCTGCGATCGGCCCGGACTCGGCCGACGACGGCATCGACCTGCTGCTGCGCGAGCTGCGGCGCGGCGCCGAGGACGCCCCGACGGCGGTGTTCGCCGCGAACGACATCGCCGCGGTGCGGGTGCTGCACCGCGCCGCCGATCTCGGGGTGGCGGTGCCGGAGCGGCTGAGCGTGGTGGGCTATGACTCCTCCGCCGTCGCGCTCACCGTCCGGCCGCACCTGACCAGCGTGAACCAGCCCCGACAGGAGATGGGGCGGATCGCGGCGCGGATGCTGCAGGAGCGGCGCGAGGGCCGACGCACGGACTCCCGCAGCGTCGCCGAGCCCGTGCTGCGCATCCGCGACTCCACCGGCCCCGGACCCGCCTCCCCATGAGTGTCGAGCACTGGCGCGTGGCGTGCCGCTATGCCTCTATGGCGGTGTCAAGCGGTCAGTGCACTGTCAGCCAGGACCTGCTGAAACACTTCAGCCGGAGTCCTCCAGCCGAGG
>NZ_JAKJJW010000006.1:0-142677 GCF_025669985.1 Brachybacterium atlanticum
GGTCCCGGCCCGTCCGTCGGCCGTGGCGGCAGCGGGATCAGTCGCCGCTGCGCGCCCCCACGCTCGGGGTGTTCTTCTGGACCGTCATGAGGAACTCCGTGTTGGACTGGGTCTTCTTGACCCGCTCCAGCAGCAGCTCGAGCGCCTGCTGCTGCTCGAGGGCGCCGAGGACCCGGCGCAGCTTCCACATGATCGAGAGCTCGTCCTTGCCCATGAGCACCTCCTCACGACGGGTGCCGGAGGCGTTGACGTCCACCGCCGGGAAGATCCGCTTGTCGGCGAGGTGGCGGGACAGGCGCAGCTCCATGTTGCCGGTGCCCTTGAACTCCTCGAAGATCACCTCGTCCATCTTCGAGCCGGTCTCCACCAGCGCCGAGGCGAGGATCGTGAGCGAGCCGCCGTGCTCGATGTTGCGCGCCGCGCCGAAGAAGCGCTTCGGCGGGTACAGCGCCGAGGCGTCCACACCGCCGGAGAGGATCCGACCGGAGGCCGGGGCCGCGAGGTTGTAGGCGCGGGAGAGACGGGTGAGGGAGTCCAGCAGCACCACGACGTCCTTGCCCAGCTCCACCAGACGCTTCGCGCGCTCGATCGCGAGCTCGGCGACGATGGTGTGATCCGAGGCGGGGCGGTCGAAGGTCGAGGCGATGACCTCGCCCTTGACCGTGCGCTGCATGTCGGTGACCTCCTCGGGGCGCTCGTCGACGAGCACGACCATGAGGTGGACCTCGGGGTTGTTCGCGGTGATCGCGTTGGCGATCTGCTGCATGATGATCGTCTTGCCGGCCTTCGGGGGCGCGACGATGAGACCACGCTGGCCCTTGCCGATCGGCGAGACGAGGTCGATGATCCGCGGCGCGACGGAGTTCTGCGCGGTCTCCAGGCGCAGTCGCTCGTCCGGGTACAGCGGGGTGAGCTTGGAGAAGTCCACCCGCTGGCGGGCCCGCTCGACGGGCATGCCGCTGACGGTGTCGACCTGCACGAGCGCGGCGAACTTGCCCTGGTTCTGGCCGCCCTTGCCGCGGCGGTTGCGGCCGCCGCCGTGGTGCTGGACCTGCTCGACGTGCTGCTCCTCGCCCTCGCGGGGCGCCTTGACCTGGCCGGTCACGGCATCGCCCTTGCGCAGGCCGTACTTGCGCACCTGGTTCATCGTCACGTGGACGTCGCTCGGGCCGGGCAGGTAGCCGGTGGTGCGCACGTAGGCGTGGTTGTCGCGGATGTCGAGGATGCCCGCGATGGTCATCAGCTCATCGCCCTCGCGGACCTCGCTGTCGTCCTGCGAGCCCTGACCGCCCTGCTGGTTCTGGCCGCCCTGACCGCCCTGCTCGCCGCCGCGGCCGCGGCGCTTGCGATCGCGCGAGCGGCTGCGGCTGCGCGAGCGGCCGCGGCGGTCGTCGTCGTAGCCGTCGCCGCCCTGGCCGTCCTGCTGCTCGCCCGACCGGTCGGGAAGCTCGATGTCCTCGAGGCGGCGGCGCGGGGAGCCGCCCTGCTCGTTCTGCCGGCCGCGGTTCTGCTGGCCCTCACGATCCTGCTGCCCGTCACGATTCTGCTGGCCGTCACGGTTCTGCTGATCGCCGCGGTTCTGCTGATCGCCGCGGCCCCGGCCTTCGCGCTGCTGCTGGTCGCCGCGCTGCTGCTGGTCGCGACCGCCCTGCTGGTCGCGGTTCTGCTGCTCGCCTCCCTGCTGATCACGGCCCTGCTGGTCGCGTCCGCCCTGGTCCTGCTGGTCGCCGCGGCGGCCGCGGCCGCCCTGCCGCGTGCCCGAGTCCTCGCGCGCGGCGCTGCGCTCAGGCAGCTCGATGCCGAGATCGGGCGCAGCCGCCTCCGGGGCGGAGGCCTCGCGGGTGCTGCGCGAGCGGGAGCGGGTGCGGGGACGCTCGGAGGCCGCGTCGGACGAGCCGGCGGCCTCGGGAGCGGAGGAGGCGGTGTCGGCGGGCGCCGAGGCGGCCGACGTCGCAGCGGTGGGCTCCGCGGCGGGCGCGGGGGTGCTCTGGGCAGGGGCGGAGGCGCCGGTCGAGGCGGGGACCGCTCCCCCACGGAGCGCTTCGATCAGTTCGCCCTTGCGCAGTCGCCGGGCCCCTTTGATGCCGCGCTCGGCGGCCATGGCCTGCAGCTCGGGGAGCTTCTTCGCCGCGAGGTCCGCGCCGGAGGTGGTGTCGTTCACCCGGGTTCCTTCCTGTCGAACCGGCCGCGCCGGTTCATGTCTGGTCTGGATGCCGCTCAGGGCCGGGGGACGTGCCCGGGCGCTGCGGCGGCGGGTCCGTGCAGGGGGTTCGTCCGCGGTGCGGGGCATCCGCGACCGACCTGCCGGTGTGCTTCGGGGTGCGTCGAGGGCGGCGAACGGACCCGTGGGGCATATCGACGAGGAGATGCGGGACCGTGCGAGGCGCTGCTCGGAGAGACAGCTCGGCGAGCACATCGGGGCGCGGAGATCTGCGCAGAGGATCCCCTGAGGGGACCATGGCGCAGGGATCAGCGTCGTGCGATGTCGCCTGGACGCAGGGTCAACCTACCACAGGGGCCGAGGGCTGCTCACGCAGCGCCACCTCGGCGATCCGCCAGCCCGCGGGATCGCGGACGAAGCGGCGCACCAGCGGGGCGAGCTCGCGTCGGCTGCCCGCCATCACGAGCACGGAGGGGCCGGCGCCCGAGATCACCGCGGGGTGGCCCTCCTGGCGCAGCACCCGCATCAGCTCGACGCTCTCCGGCATGCCGGGGGCGCGCTGCTCCTGGTGGAGCCGGTCCTCGGTCGCCTCCATCAGAAGTTCCGGCGACCCGGCCAGGGCGTGGACCAGCAGCGCGGCCCGCGAGGCGTTGAACACGGCGTTGGCGTGCGGCACCTCCGCGGGCAGCAGGCCCCGCGCCCGGTGGGTGGAAAGCGTCGCGGTGGGCAGCAGCACCACGGGGCGCAGCACCTCCGCGGCGTGGCGCAGCGGCACCGCCCGCGCGAGAGATCCGTGCATCCAGGAGAGCACCGACCCGCCCAGCAGCGCGGGCGCGGCGTTGTCGGGATGGCCCTCGAACTCGGTGGCGAGCTGGAGCACCGTCTCGTCGTCGAGCGCCTCCGGCTCCGAGACCATCCCGCGGGCGAGCAGGAGGCCCGCCACGGTCGCCGCGGCGCTCGAGCCCAGCCCGCGGCCGTGCGGGATCCGGTTCACGGCGTGCAGTGCCAGCCCGCTCTGGGGAGCGCCGGCGTGGTCGAGGCCGCGTCGCAGGGCCCGCACCACCAGGTGCTCCTCGCCGTGGGGCACGGAGCCCGCACCCTCTCCGTCGACGGTGATCTCGAGACCGCCGGTGGTCGCCCGGACGTTCAGCTCGTCGCACAGGTCCAGCGCCAGGCCCAGGGTGTCGAAGCCCGGGCCGAGGTTCGCGGAGGTCGCGGGGACCTGCACGGACACCTGCGTGTGCTGGATCCTCACAGCCCGATGGCCTCCGCGGCCGCTGCGATGTCCACCGGCACCACCGTCGGGGTGAGGTCGTGCTGGGTGAGGGCGGTGTCGGTGTCCTTCAGGCCGTTGCCGGTCACGGTGATCGCGATCGTCGCACCGGCGGGCACCTGCCCGCGCTCGGCCTGCTGCAGCAGCCCGGCCACGCCCGCGGCGGAGGCCGGCTCCACGAAGATCCCCACCTCGGCGGCGAGCAGCTTCTGGGCGTCGAGGATCTGCTGGTCGGAGACCGCGTCGATCTGGCCGCCGGAGTCGTCTCGGGCCTCGACGGCCAGGTGCCAGGAGGCGGGGGCGCCGATGCGGATCGCGGTCGCGATCGTCTCGGGGTCGGTGATCGGGTGTCCGGCGACGAAGGGGGCGGCGCCCGCGGCCTGGAAGCCCCACATCGCCGGCAGCGAGTCGGTGATCCCCTTCTCGCGGTACTCCTTGTACCCCATCCAGTAGGCGGAGATGTTCCCGGCGTTGCCGACGGGCAGGACATGGATGTCGGGGGCGCGGCCCAGCGCGTCGGCGACCTCGAAGGCGGCGGTCTTCTGCCCCTGCAGCCGGAAGGGGTTCACGGAGTTCACCAGCTCGATCGGGTGCTCCGCATCGAGCTTGCGGGCGATCTCGAGGCAGTCGTCGAAGTTGCCGTCGACCTGGATCAGCTTCGCGCCGTGCACCACGGCCTGGGCGAGCTTGCCCGCGGCGATCTTGCCCTGCGGGATCAGCACCGCGCAGGTGATGCCGGCCGCTGTCGCGTAGGCCGCAGCGGAGGCGGAGGTGTTGCCGGTCGAGGCGCACACCACCGCGGTCGCGCCGTCGCTGACCGCCCGCGACATCGCCGAGACCATGCCGCGATCCTTGAAGGAGCCGGTTGGGTTCATGCCCTCGACCTTCACGTGCACCTCGGCGCCGACGCGCTCGGAGAGCGCAGGGGCGGGGACCAGCGGGGTGCCGCCCTCCCCGAGGGTCAGCAGGGTGTCACCCTTCTCGAAGGGCAGGTGCTCGCGGTACTCGGCGAGGACGCCGCGCCACTGATGGGCCATGGGGGTCAATCTCCTTCGATGCGGAGGACGGAGTCGATGCTGAGCACGGTCGCGGTCGAGGAGAACATGTCCAGCGACGCGGTCATCGCGCTCTCGAGCGCCCGGTGGGTGCTGATCCCGATGTGGGCGAGGGACTGGGAGCCCTCCTCCCGCGAGTGGAGGAGCTCCTGGTGGATCGTCGAGATCGAGATGCCGTAGCCCGAGAGGGTCCCGGCGATCTCGGCGAGCACGCCGGGACGGTCCTGCACGGTCAGCGAGATGTAGAAGGCGCTGCGCAGCTCCTCGAGCGGGATCGACTCGAGCTCTGCGTAGCGGGACTCGCGCGGCCCCACTCCCCCGTGCACGCGGGAGCGCGCCGCGGAGACGACGTCGCCGAGGATCGCCGAGGCGGTCGGCGCGCCGCCGGCGCCCTGGCCGTAGAACATCAGGGAGCCGGCCGCCTCGGCCTCGATGAACACCGCGTTGTACGCCTCGGAGACGGAGGCCAGCGGGTGGGAGTCGGGGATCAGCGCCGGGTAGACGCGGGCGGAGATCCGCTCCCCGTTCTCCTCCTCGACCCGCTCGACGATCGACAGCAGCTTGATCGTGCGGCCCATCCGCCCGGCGGCGGCGATGTCCTGCGCGGAGACGGCGGTGATGCCCTCGCAGTGCACATCGGCCAGGCGCACCCGGGAGTGGAAGGCCAGCGACGCAAGAATCGAAGCTTTCGCCGCGGCGTCGTGGCCCTCGACGTCGGCCGTCGGATCGGCCTCGGCGTAGCCGAGCTCCTGCGCGCTCGCGAGCGCGTCGTCGAAGTCGGCGCCGGTGCGGGTCATGGCGTCGAGGATGAAGTTCGTGGTGCCGTTGACGATGCCCATCACGCGCTGGATCCGGTCCCCGGCGAGGGACTCCCGCACCGGACGGACCAGCGGGATGGCACCGGCGACGGCGGCCTCGAAGGAGAGGTCCACGCCGTGCACGTCCGCGGCCTCGTAGAGGGAGGCGCCCTCCTGGGCGAGCAGCGCCTTGTTCGCGGTGATCACGCTCGCGCCGTGCTCCATCGCCTCCAGCAGCAGGGCACGGGCCGGATCGATGCCGCCCATCACCTCGATCACGAGGTCGGCCTCGCGCACCAGGGCGCCGGGGTCGTCGGTGAGCAGCGCAGCGGGCACGTGCGCGCCGCGGTCCTTGGTCCGATCGCGCACGGCCACCCCGATGACCTCGAGGCGGGCGCCGATGCGGTGGGCGAGCTCGTCCCCCTGCTGCGCGATCAGGCGCAGCACCTCGGTGCCGACCGTGCCCGCGCCGAGCACGGCCACGCGCAGGGCGGGGAGGGAGGAGCTGTCCGGGCTCGCCGGAGGCTGCGGGACGGTCTGTGACATCTGCGAAGGGTCCTTCCACAGGGGCCGACGGGCGGGAGGGGCGGGCGTGTGCACTGTAGCCGAGGTGGCCGCGCCCGCGTGACCGCGTCTGAACGCGTGCGTCCTGGTCGGGGCGGGACGGCCGGGCCGTGCGGTTCGCGGGAGGGGCGGGCTCAGCCGACGTCGAGGCCGAGCAGGTCCTCCTCCGTCTCGCGACGGATCAGGGTGCGGATCTCCCCGTCCTTCACCGCGATCACGGGCGGTCGCGGGACGTGGTTGTAGTTCGAGGCGAGCGAGTAGCAGTACGCGCCGGTGACCGGGACGGAGACCAGGTCGCCGCGGCGCACGTCGGCGGGGAGGTACTCGTCCTTGACCACGATGTCGCCGCTCTCGCAGTGCTTGCCGACCACGCGCACCACCTCGGGCTGCTCCTCGGAGACGCGGCCCGAGAGCAGGCAGGAGTAGTCCGCGTCGTACAGGGCGGTGCGGACGTTGTCGCTCATGCCGCCGTCGACGGAGACGTAGACGCGGTGGTGGGGGCCGCCCAGGCGCACGTCCTTGACGGTGCCGACGGAGTAGAGCGTCTGCGTGGAGGGTCCGGCGATCGCGCGGCCGGGCTCGAAGGAGACGTGGGGGACCTCGAGCTCGAGCTCGTGGCACTGCTTCTCCACGATTCCCGCGATCCCGCTGGCGAGGGCCTCCGGGGTCGAGGGCGTGTGCTGGGTGTTGTACATGACGCCGAAGCCGCCGCCCAGGTCGAGCTGGGTGATCGTGTGGTCGAGCTCGTCGCGCACCTGCGCGACCAGGTCCAGCACGCGCCGGGCCGCGACCTCGAAGCCGCCCGTGTCGAAGATCTGAGAGCCGATGTGGGAGTGCAGGCCGACGAGGTCGAGGTGCTCGGCGGCCAGGACCCGGCGCACGGCCTCGAAGGCCGTGCCGCCGGTGAGGGAGAGCCCGAACTTCTGGTCCTCGTGGGCGGTGGCGATGAACTCGTGCGTGTGCGCCTCCACGCCCGTGGTCACCCGCAGCATCACGGCGGCGCGCAGACCGAGCTCAGCGGCGATGGCGTCGACCAGGTCGATCTCGTCCAGGGAGTCCACGACGATCCGGCCCACCCCCGCCTCGAGGGCACGGCGGATCTCGGCGAGGGACTTGTTGTTGCCGTGCAGCGCGATCCGCTCGCCGGGGAAGCCGGCGCGCAGGGCGACGGCGAGCTCGCCGCCGGTGCACACGTCCAGCCCCAGTCCGTCCTCCTCGACCCAGCGGGCGACAGCGCCGCACAGGAAGGCCTTGCCCGCGTAGTAGACGTCGGCCCCGGCGAGGGGGCGGAAGGCCTCGGCGAAGGCGTCGCGGAAGGCGCGCGCCCGGTGGCGGAAGTCGTCCTCGTCGAGCACGAAGGCGGGGGTGCCGACCTCCTCGGCGATCCGGGCGACGCTCACCCCGCCCACCTCGACCGCGCCGTCCTCGGTGCGGCGGGTGGTGCGGGACCACAGGCCGTCGATCAGGGTATTGACGTCGCTGGGGTAGGGCAGCCACGTGGGGGCCGCGTCGTTGCCGTGGAGGGCACCGGCTTCGTGGGCGCGCATGGGGGCTCCTGGTCCTCGCTGGTCTCCGGGGGAAGAGGTCGCGCCGGCGGCGCCCTGGGATCGTACGAGGGACGGGCGCGGCCTGGCGCGGAGGTCCGCTCCGCGAACACCTCGCCAGGGTCCGCCGGTGGTGGCGCCGGCAGCGGGCCACCGACCGGTCGGCGCCATCCTCGCAGGTCCGGAGGAGTCCGGGCGCAGCGGCGAGTGCCCTGGTGAGAGCGTCGTGCCCCCATACAGCTTTGCCGCGCGTGAGGGATCGCACTTGATAGGCTCACCCTGTCGGCGCGGGAGCCGCCACGGCCCGTCCTCGGACGCCCGACGCATGCGCTCCTCGCCCAGCCCCGAACCCAGCGAAGGAGTCACGGTGTCCACCACGCCCGTCCCCGACCACTCCCCCGGCCACGAGCTCGTCGTCGTCGCCAACCGCCTGCCCGTCGATTCCCGCACCCTCCCCGACGGCGCCACCGAATGGGTCACCAGCCCCGGCGGCCTCGTCACCGCGATGGAGTCGGTGATGCGCACCGTCGACTCCGGCGCCTGGGTCGGCTGGGCCGGAGCGCCCGGCGAGGCGCCGGACCCCTTCGAGGCCGACGGGATGAGCCTGTACCCGGTGCGGCTCGAGCAGGAGGACGTCGAGCGCTACTACGAGGGCTACTCCAACGCCACGCTCTGGCCGCTGTACCACGACGTGATCGTCGACCCCGTCTTCCACCGCACCTGGTGGGACTCGTACCTCTCGGCCAATCAGCGCTTCGCCGAGGCGGCCGCACCGGTCGCCGCCCGCGGCGGCACGATCTGGGTGCACGACTACCAGCTGCAGCTCGTCCCCCGGCTGATCCGGGAGAAGCGGCCCGACGTGCGGATCGGGTTCTTCAACCACATCCCCTTCCCCTCCGTGGAGCTGTTCTCCCAGCTGCCCAAGCGCAACTCGATCCTGCGCGGGCTGCTCGGCGCGGACCTGCTCGGCTTCCAGCGCGAGAGCGACACCCTGAACTTCGTCGCCGCGGTGCGGAAGCTGCTGGGCTACCACGTGGAGGGCACCACGATCTCGGTACCCGGCCTCGGCGCGGCGCCGCGGCGCGAGGTCGAGGCGCGCACCTTCCCGATCTCGATCGACTCCGCCGCCGTCTCCGCGCTCACCGAGGATCCCGAGATCCGGGAGCGGGCCGCGCAGCTGCGGCACGACCTCGGCGATCCCGACAAGATCGTGCTCGGGGTGGACCGCCTGGACTACACCAAGGGCATCCGACACCGTCTGAAGGCCTGGGGCGAGCTCCTGGACGACGGGTCCATCGACCCGCACGACGCGGTGATGATCCAGGTCGCCACCCCGTCCCGCGAGAGGGTCGAGGCCTACCGGCAGCTGCGCGACGAGGTCGAGCTCACCGTCGGCCGCATCAACGGCGAGCACGCGCCGCTGGGCCGGCCGGCCGTCTCCTACCAGCACCACTCCTTCGATCGCCGCGAGATGACCGCGCTGTTCATGGCCGCCGACGTGGTGCTCGTCACCGCCCTGCGGGACGGCATGAACCTCGTCGCCAAGGAGTACGTCGCCTCCCGCCCGGACCTGCAGGGCGTGCTGGTGCTGAGCGAGTTCGCCGGCGCCGCGGACGAGCTGCGTGCGGCGGTCCTGGTGAACCCCCACGACATCGACGAGCTGAAGTCCGCGATCCTGCGCGCCCTGGCGATGCCCGAGGAGGAGCAGGAGGAGGCGATGCGCTCCCTGCGCCATCAGGTGATGGAGAACGACGTGCAGTCCTGGGCGCACGACTTCCTCGAGCACCTCGAGCACGCCGGGCGCGAAGCGCAGGCCGCGGTGCCCGTGGTGAGGCTGCGCGGCGACGAGCCCAGCGCGCCCGAGGAGATCGACGAGGCGCTGCGCGCCTTCGCCGACGTTCCGCGCCTGCTGATCGCCTCGGACTTCGACGGTGTGCTCGCCCCGATCGTCGAGGACCGCGATGCGGTCCAGCCCGATGCCGAGGCGCTCGGCGCGCTGCGGGACCTGGCCGAGCTGCCCGGTGTCGCGGTGGCGCTCGTCTCCGGCCGCGCCCTCGAGGATCTGGACCGGCACACGCAGATGCCGAGCTCCGTGGTGCTCGTCGGCTCGCACGGCGCGGAGGTCGGTGCGCTGCCGCCGTGGATGCAGGCCGAGGTGCTGGACCGCTCCGCGCTGTCGATGACACCGGAGAAGGAGGAGCTGCTCGCGACGATCACGGCGACTCTGCGCCGGATCGCACGCGCGCATCCGGGCACCGAGGTGGAGACCAAGCCCACCGCCGCGGTGCTGCACACCCGCAGCGCCCGGGGCCGAGGCGGCATCAACGCCACCGAGTCCGCGCTCGAGTACGCCACCACCCTGCCGGACGTGACCGTCACCCCCGGCAAGGAGGTCGTGGAGTTCTCGGTGGTGCACACGTCCAAGGGCGTCGCCGTCGACGCGCTCGCCCGGGCCAGCGCCTCCGACGCCTGGCTCTACCTCGGCGACGACGTGACCGACGAGTCCGTCTTCGCCGCGGCCGAGGAGCAGGACGTCACGCTGAAGGTGGGCGGCGGCGACACCGCGGCGGCCCTGCGCATCGCGGACACCACCGCGGCGCGTGAGGTGCTGCAGCGGCTGCGGGAGCTGCGCGGCGAGCAGAGCTGAGCCCCCGGCACGACTCGAGCCGCGTCCCCGATCGGGGACGCGGCTCGGAACTCGGTGCCCGCGACAGGATTCGAACCTACGACCTTCTGCTCCGGAGGCAGACGCTCTATCCACTGAGCTACGCGGGCGGACTCCAGGAGTCTAGCAACACCTGGGGGTGATGGAGCACGCCGGCGGCGCGAGCGACCGAGGGTGTGAGAGGGACCTCACCGCAGCAGCGGGAGCTGGGCACCGTGGAGCACGGCGGAGGGGTCCGCGGCGATGGAGAGCCCGCTGGGCTCGGCGCCGGAGCGCACCAGCAGGTCGCCGACCGCGGCGATCATCGCGCCGTTGTCGGTGCACAGCCGCGGCGGCGGGATGCGCAGCTCGACCCCGGCGGCGTCGCAGCGCTCCTGGGCGACGGCCCGCAGGCGCGCGTTCGCGGCGACCCCGCCGACGATGACGAGGGTGCCCAGCCCGCGCTCCTGCACGGCCCGCAGCGCCTTGGTGACCAGCACGTCGACGACCGCCTGCTCGAAGGAGGCGGCGATGTCCGCGACGGGCACGGGCTCGCCGGCGCGCTCGAGGGTCTCCACGGTGCGGGCAACGGAGGTCTTGAGTCCGGAGAAGGAGAAGCTGAAGGGCGCATCCCCGGGCCGCAGCATGGCACGCGGGAAGGCGAAGGCGGCGGGATCGCCGCCGACCGCGGCACGGGAGATCGCAGGCCCGCCCGGGTAGCCGAGACCCAGCAGGCGGGAGACCTTGTCGAAGGCCTCCCCCGCGGCGTCGTCGAGGGTGTCGCCGAGGTGCTCGATCGGATCGCGCACGAGGTCGCCGACGGCGAGGATCGAGGTGTGCCCGCCGGAGACGATCAGGACGATGGACCGCTCGGGCAGGGGGCCGTGCTCGAGGGTGTCGGCGGCGGCGTGGCCGGCGAGGTGGTGCACCCCGTACAGAGGCTTGTCCAGCGCCCAGGCGATGGACTTCGCGGCGGCGAGCCCCACGTGGACGGCGGTGGCGAGGCCGGGACCTGAGGTCACCGCGACATGGGTGATGTCCCGCGCCTGCACGCCCGCGTCGTCGAGGGCGATCTGCAGCGTCGGGACGACCGCGTCGAGGTGCGCGCGGGCCGCGATCTCGGGGACGACGCCGCCGAACATCGCGTGCTGGGAGGCGCTCGAGGCGAGGCCCTGGCCCAGCAGGGCCCCGTCCGAGACGATCCCGAAGCCGGTCTCGTCGCAGGAGGACTCCACCCCGAGGACGACGGGCGCGCCGGAGGAGGTCACCGCAGCAGCGACATCGGGTCGGAGTAGTTGCCCGCCTCGTCCATCTCCGCGAAGTGGAGGTGGCAACCGGTGGAGCGGCCGGTCGAGCCGACGTAGCCGATGGTGTCGCCCTGGGCGACGGTCGCGCCGACCGAGGTGTTGAAGCCCTGGAGGTGGTAGTAGCCGGTGACGACCCCGTTGCCGTGATCGATCTTCACACGGTTGCCGGAGGCGTGGTGGTACTCGACGGCGACGACGGTGCCGGACTTGGCGGCCTTGACCGGGGCGCCGCAGGCGGCGCCGAAGTCGACGCCGTCGTGGCCCTTGTAGTAGCCGAGCACGGGGTGGACGCGGCCGCCGTAGCCGGAGGTGATGGAACCGGAGGAGGGGCGGATGTAGCCGGAGTCACTGCCGACGACGGCCTCGCCGTCCGCGGAGTCGGTCCCCTCGGCGGAAGCGGTGCTGTCGGCGACCTCCGCGCCCGCAGCGGCCTCGGTGACGACGGGCTCGGGCACGGAGACCTCGATGCCGGTGCTCTCGGCCTCGTCCTCGGCGGCGTCCTCCGCGGCGGCGGGGGCGGTGCGCTCCTCAGAGCGGCTCGCGGCGTCGCCCTCGACGTCGCGCTCCTCGACGGCGGCCTCGGTGGTCGCGGTCGCGCCGGGCAGCGTCACGGGGGCGATCGCGGCGGCGGCCTGCGGTGCGGCGGCGGGGGCCTGGACGATCGGCTCGGCCGGTGCGGCCTCGTCGGTGCCCGCGGCGGCGGCGGCGAGAGGAGCGGCGATGGTAGCGGTGGCGAGGACGCCGAGAACGCCCGCCTTCACGGCGCCCGCGGCCAGGGCGTGGTCGCGGTGCGTTCCTCCGACCGCACGGTGCTTGCGCACCGTGGCGCGTCCATCAGCGCGATGATTCGCCACCTGGGATCCTCTTCCGTTTCGACTGCGGGTCTCGTCCGTGCATCGGTTCCGGCACGGCAGCTGTCCCGTGCGCGACGCCGGACGGGGAAGTACGCGCCGCTGAACAACGTCGACCAACCTAGGTGCAGGTCAGCGCGTCGGGCGAGCGAGGCGACCGCGTCATTGCCAAGTTTTTGCCATGGCGGCTGAAAGGTGGGGAGATCTTGACGGGAGCAGCTCCCGGGAGGGGTGCGCGTCACTCCCGGGGGCTGTTCCGGGCCCGTGATGCGGACGCCCCGGGCGCGCGCGGCCCTCCGCGGAGCGTTCCGGCAGGCGCCGTGGGAGTTCTGTGCAGGAGTCGTGGGGCGCCCTCCGCCTCCGCGGTCGTCCGGGGGACGCCGTCTAGAGTGACCCCCATGTCGACCCCGGACCGCAGCTCAGCCGCCGACCCCTCGCCCGTGCGCGTGGTGGTGATCGAGGACGAGCCCACGATCACCCGCGCGATCGCCGATCGGCTCACCGCGGAGGGCTGGGAGGTCTCCACCGCCCTCGACGGCCCCTCCGGCGTGCGCACCGTCGCCGAGGTGCGCCCGGACCTCGTGGTGCTCGACGTGATGCTCCCCGGCTTCGACGGGCTCGAGGTGTGTCGACGCATCCAGGCCGACGAGCCGGTCCCGGTGCTCATGCTCACCGCGCGCGACGACGAGACCGACATGCTCGTCGGCCTCGGCGTCGGCGCCGACGACTACATGACCAAGCCCTTCTCCATCCGCGAGCTCGTCGCGCGGCTGAAGGCGCTGCTGCGCCGGGTGCGCCGCGCGGGCCCGCCCGCACCGGGCGAGACGGAGAAGCAGGAGGCGCTGCAGTTCGGCGACCTCGTGATCGACCGCGCCGGCCGACGGGTGATGCGCGCCGGGGTGCCCGCCCATCTCACGCCCACCGAGTTCGACCTGCTGCTGTGCCTGGCCCACGCGCCCGGCACCGTGCTCACCCGCGAGCAGCTGCTCGCCGACGTATGGGACTGGGTCGACGCGACCGGCACCCGCACCGTCGACTCCCACGTCAAGGCGCTGCGCCGCAAGCTCGGCGCGGATCTCGTGCGCACCGTGCACGGCGTCGGCTACGCGCTCGAGATCCCGGAGGATCCCGAGGAGGACGCCCCGGCCGCCGGCTCCGAGGGCGCCGTGACGGACCTGCACTCGATGCCCACCCCGCACGAGCCGACCTCGGACTCGTGAGCGGGCCCCGTTCCGGAGGCGGGGAGGCCCCCGTCGCGCACGCCCGCCGCCGGGTCCCCGAGCGGCTCGACGTGCGCCCGCTGGACCGCTTCCGCTCCTTCAAGGTCAAGCTCGGGATCCTGGTGGGCGTGAGCGTGACCGTCGCGGCACTGCTGACGCAGGTGAGCATCCGCGCCGGGATCGAGCCTCTGCTGTCGCTGCCGCTGGTCGTGATCGCCGCGCTGGTCTCCACCCAGCTGCTAGCCCGGGGCATGACCTCCCCGCTGCGGCAGATGACCGCGGCCGCCCAGGCGATGGCGCGCGGGGACTACAGCGGACCGGTGCGCGCCACGAGCCGCGACGAGGTGGGGCAGCTGGCCGAGGCCTTCTCCGTCATGGCCGCCGAGCTCGAGCAGACCGACCGCACCCGCCGGGACCTCGTCGCGAACGTCTCCCACGAGCTGCGCACGCCCGTCGCGGGCCTGCGCGCCCAGCTGGAGAACCTCGTCGACGGCGTCACCGAGCCCGATCCTGCCGCGCTCGAGGTGGCCCTGACCGAGACCGAGCGGCTCTCCCAGCTCGTCGACCACCTGCTGGACCTCTCCCGGCTGGACGCCGGAGTGATCCATCTCGACCTCGAGGGGGTCGAGCTGACTCCCTTCCTCCACGAGGTCGTCGACGCCGCCGCCCTCGCCGCCGGAGGTCGGGACGTGCGCTGGATCGTCGACGTCGACCCGCCGGACCTCTCCGTCGCGGCCGACGCCGCCCGGCTCCACCAGGTGATCCACAACCTGCTGGAGAACGCCGCCCGCCACTCCCCCGCCGGCGGACGCATCCACATCCGTGCCTCCCGCACCGGGGAGGACGACGGCGTGCGGATCGACGTCGACGACGAGGGCCCCGGCATCGCGCGCGAGGACCGCGACCGGGTCTTCGAGCGCTTCCAGCGCGGCGGGGCCGCGGACTCCTCCGGCGGGACGGGCCTGGGCCTGGCCATCGCGCGCTGGGCGGTGGGCCTGCACGGAGGCACGATCGAGGTGCTGGACGACCCCCGCAGCACCGGAGCGCAGGAGGGGCGCTCCTCCCTGATCCGGGTCGTGATCCCCGATCACGGCCCGGAGGCGTGATGTCGCCCACCACCGACGTCGCGTGCGACGCTCGACCTGCGCCGCGGCGCGCGCTGGGATCCGCGGGCCGTTACGCTGGACCCATCCGTATCTCTCGATTGTGAGAAGGCTGGCGATCTCAGAGTGTCACAGCAGACACAGGACTCCGATTCCGCGGAGTTCGGCCCCAATCAGTGGCTCGTGGACGCGCTCCGCGAGCAGTGGCGGGAGGACCCCTCGAGCGTCGACCCCAGCTGGGCGGAGCACTTCGCCTCCACCAGCTCGGCACGCCCCGAGACCCCCGACGCTCCCGGCCCGACCCCGCAGACCTCCGAGGCGGCGACGACGCCGCCCGTGGCGGCTCCTCCCTCGACCCCCGATGCGGCGCCCGCCCCCGACGACGCCCCCGACGACGCCGCGGACGAGGAGTCCACGCCGGACGCCTCCACCCCCGCTCCGGCCCCGTCGCCCACGCCCGCTCCCTCCTCCCCGGCCGCCCCGTCGGCCGCCTCAACGCCCGCGAAGGAATCCCCCGCCGTGAACGACGCCACCTCGACGCCCGCCCCGAGGACACCCGCGGTCTCCACGACCTCCGACCGTCCGGCCAAGGTCCCCACGACCACCGCGCAGATCCCCGCGGTCGAGCTGCACGAGCCGGAGCCCACGAAGCTGCGCGGCCCGGCCGCCGCCGTGGTGCGGAACATGGACGAATCCCTCACCGTCCCGACCGCGACCTCTGTGCGCGACGTGCCGGTCAAGCTCCTGTTCGACAACCGCATCGTGATCAACAACCACCTCAAGCGCCACCGCGCGGGCAAGGTCTCCTTCACCCACCTGATCGGCTGGGCGATGGTCGAGGCGGTCACCGAGATCACCGACATGAACAACGGCTTCGACGTCGACGAGAAGGGCAAGCCGCTCCTGCTCAAGCGCCAGGACGTCAACTTCGGCCTCGCCATCGACATGCCCCGCCCCGACGGCTCCCGCGGCCTCGTGGTGCCGAACATCAAGGCGGCGCAGCGCTTCGACTTCCGCGGCTTCTGGAAGGCCTACGAGGAGGTCGTCAAGAAGGCCCGCGCCGGCAAGCTGACGATGGACGACTTCACCGGCACCACCGTCTCGCTGACCAACCCCGGCGGCATCGGCACCGTCCACTCGATCCCCCGCCTGATGAAGGGCCAGGGCGTCATCGTGGGCGTCGGCGCGATGGACTACCCCGCCCAGTTCCAGGGCGCGAGCCCGGCGACCCTCGCCGAGCTCGCCGTCTCGAAGGTCATGACGATGACCTCGACCTATGACCACCGCATCATCCAGGGCGCCGCCTCGGGCGAGTTCCTCAAGCGGATGGCGGACAAGCTGCTGGGCAAGGACGGCTTCTACGACCGCGTCTTCGCCTCGCTGCGCCTGCCCTACCAGCCCGTGCGCTGGGTGCCGGACAACCCCTTCCGCCTCACCACCTCGGAGCGCCTGGCCCGGGTGATGGATCTGATCCACTCCTTCCGCGTGCGCGGTCACCTCATGGCGGACACCGATCCGCTGCAGTACAAGGTCCGCAACCATCCGGACCTCGACGTGGAGACCTACGGCCTGACGCTGTGGGACCTCGACCGCACCTTCCCGACCCGCGGCGTGGGCGGCAAGGACCAGATGACGCTGCGGGACATCCTCGGCGTGCTGCGTGACGCGTACTGCCGCACCATCGGCGTGGAGTACATGCACATCTCCGACCCGGAGGAGCGCGCCTGGATCCAGCACAGGATGGAGACCCCGCGCGAGCCCTTCGACAAGGCAGAGCTGACCCACATCATGGACCGCCTCAACGCCGCCGAGGCGTTCGAGACCTTCCTGCAGACGAAGTTCGTCGGCCAGAAGCGGTTCTCCCTCGAGGGCGGGGAGGCCGTCATCCCCATGCTCGACACGGTGCTGCACGGCGCCGCCCACGAGGGTCTGGACGAGGTGGCCATCGGCATGTCGCACCGCGGGCGCCTGAACGTCCTCTCCAACCTCGCCGGCAAGAGCTACGGCCAGATCTTCCAGGAGTTCGAGGGCAACTACGGCGAGAAGCTCGGCTCCGGCGACGTGAAGTACCACCTGGGCACCGAGGGCACCTACACCTCCCACGACGGGAAGTCCACCAAGGTGTACCTCGCGGCCAACCCCTCGCACCTCGAGGCCGTCAACCCCGTCCTCGAAGGCATCGTCCGCGCCAAGCAGGACCGCCTCGAGCGTCCCGAGGAGTTCCCCGTGCTGCCGGTGCTCGTCCACGGCGACGCGGCCTTCGCCGGCCAGGGCGTGGTCACGGAGACGCTGAACCTCTCCGAGCTGCGCGGCTACCGCACCGGCGGCACGATCCACGTGATCATCAACAACCAGATCGGCTTCACCACGCTGCCGGACTCCTCACGCTCGTCCTTCTACTCCACGGACGTCGCGAAGTCGACCCAGCTGCCGATCTTCCACGTCAACGGCGACGATCCCGAGGCCTGCGTGCTGGTCGCCGAGATCGCCTTCGAGTACCGCCAGAAGTTCCACCGCGACGTGGTCATCGACATGGTCTGCTACCGCCGCCGAGGCCACAACGAGGGCGACGACCCCTCGATGACCCAGCCGGAGATGTACAAGCTCATCAACGAGAAGGCCTCCACCCGCAAGCAGTACATGGAGACCCTCGTCGAGCGCGGCGACCTCACCGAGGAGGAGACCGAGGGCCTGGTGCGCAACTTCCAGGAGCATCTCGACGAGGCCTTCGCCTCGACCCGCTCCGACGCCGGCTCCGCGAAGCCCGCGGAGGCCAACGTGCAGGGCCTGGACCTGCCGGAGGCGCAGCAGGGCGGCGACGCGCCCGAACAGGCCGTCACCGCGGTCGACGCGTCGGTCGTGGCGCGGATCGGGCAGGCGCATGAGGAGGTCCCCGAGTCCTTCACCGTCCACCCCAAGCTGCGCCAGGTGCTCGAGCGCCGCACGCAGATGTCCTCGCGGGGCGGGATCGACTGGGCCTACGGCGAGCTGCTCGCTTTCGGCTCCCTGCTGATGCAGGGCCACCGGGTGCGCCTGGCCGGCCAGGACTCGCGCCGCGGCACCTTCGTGCAGCGTCACAGCGTGCTGATCGACCACGAGAGCGGCGACACCTGGACCCCGCTGTCCTATCTCAGCGACGACCAGGCACGCTTCAACGTCTACGACTCCTCGCTCTCGGAGTTCGCGGCGCTGGGCTTCGAGTACGGCTACTCCGTGGAGAGCCCGAACTCGCTGGTGCTCTGGGAGGCGCAGTTCGGCGACTTCGTCAACGGCGCCCAGACGATCATCGACGAGTTCATCTCCGCCTCCGAGCAGAAGTGGGGCCAGAACTCGAGCGTGGTCATGCTGCTGCCGCACGGCTACGAGGGCCAGGGGCCGGACCACTCCTCCGCCCGCATCGAGCGCTTCCTGCAGCTGTGCGCGGAGGAGAACATGCGGGTCGCGGCGCCGTCCACCCCGGCGAGCTACTTCCACCTGCTGCGCAAGCAGGCGCTCACCGAGCCCCGCAAGCCGCTGATCGTCTTCACCCCGAAGTCGATGCTGCGCAACAAGGCGGCCGTCAGCGCGGTCGAGGACTTCACTTCAGGCACCTTCGAGCCGGTCCTGCCGGACACGACCGTGGACCCGGCCGGCGTGCGCCGCGTGCTGCTCGCCTCGGGCAAGGTGTACTGGGACCTCGTGGCGCGCCGCGAGAAGCTCGGCGCCACCGACACCGCGATCGTCCGCGTCGAGCAGCTCTACCCGCTGCCCGAGGCGCAGCTGCGCACCACGCTGGACGCCTACCCCGATGCTCCGCTGGTGTGGGTCCAGGAGGAGCCGCAGAACCAGGGTGCCTGGAGCTTCATGGCGATGAACTTCCCCGTCGAGGTGGGGCGCACCCTGCGGGTCGTGGCCCGTCCGGCCTCGGCCTCCCCGGCCACCGGCTCGACCGCCGTCCACAAGGCCGAGCAGGAGGATCTGCTCACCCGCGCCTTCGAGGCCTGAGCGACCCGCGGCGCGGGCCACGGGTTCGCCCGTGGCCCGCGCCGCCGTTAGAGTGAACCGACCCCGTCCCCTGCCAGGAGGTCCCGGTGCAGACCGTGCCCACTTCGCCCGTCCCGGATCCGGGCTCCCGGATCCGGATCATCGCGCTCGGCGACGAGCTCCTCGCCGGCATCGGCGACGCCCGAGCGCTGGGCTGGCTGGGCCGGGCCGTGGCCAGCGAGCAGGGTGCCGACTGCCGCATCGACGTGTTCTCCGCGGCGCTGCCGGGCGAGACCTCCGCGGAGCTGGCCGAGCGCTGGGACGCCGACGTCAAGCGTCGCTTCTCCGAGCAGGGCCGCGCCGACGGCTCCGTCGACCACCGGGTGGTGCTCGCGATGGGCCGCGCCGACGTCGAGGCCGGGATCTCCCTGGCCCGCTCGCGCCTGAACCTCGCCAAGATCCTCGACGGCCTCGAGCGTCTGCGGATCCCCGCCTTCGTGGTGGGCCCCGCCCCGAGCCGCGACCCGGCCACCACCGCGGGCGTGCGCGAGCTCTCCGGTGCCTTCGAGGACGTCTGCGCGCGGCGCCGCATCCCCTACGTCGACACCGTCGGCGGGCTGGTGGGCCACGACCAGTGGGAGAGCGACCTCGCCCGCTCCGCCGGCGACCACCCCGGCCAGACCGGCTACGGCCTCATCGCCTGGCTGGTGCTGCACAGCGGCTTCGGCTCCTGGCTCGGCACCTCCCGCTGACCCCGTCGGGTGGGTCGGCTCTCCGGCCGCCCGCCCCCTCGTCCGCCCAGGGCACCGCAGCCGGCCGGCCCGGGGCGCGGGCGGGTGAGGTCCGACTCAGGTGCTGCGAGCGGCTCGGATGGGGCTCCGCGCGGAGCCTCCGATATGGCATGATCGACGGGTTCATTCCGGGTGAAGGAAGGAGAGCGTGATGAGCAAGCGAGGACGCAAGCGCAAGGCTCGCCGCAAGAACAGCGCGAATCGCGGCAAGCGGCCCAACAGCTGACCGCGTCGTCGCCGGTGGCGACATGCCGAAGGGCTCCTCCCGATGGGAGGAGCCCTTCGGCATGCTCGGGGACGGAGCCGACGCCCCGCGGCTCAGGCCGGGGGCAGGGTGCGGCGGGTGGTCGTCGAGCGGGTGACGCGCACCGTGGAGCCGTCGGCCCCGGTGGTCGTGCTCGTGCTGGTGGTGGTCACCGTGAGGGTGCGGCACGTGTCGGCGATGCGAGCCCGCAGGTCGGAGGGGGCGCGGTCCGCGCAGCTGCGGCGCACCAGATCCTTCAGCCGGCGCAGGCGCTCCCACTCGTCGGCGCACTCGGGGCAGTCGTCGGTGTGGCGGCGCATCCGCTCGACGGTCTCGCGGGGGAGCTCGCCGTCGAGCGCCTCCTCGAGCCCGAAGCTCATGTCGCGCGTCGAGCCGGTCGCCGTCTCGCGCGTCGAGGTCTCGCGCATCGCGCGGTCGTCCTGGGTCATCGCTCCTCCTCCCGGTCCGCGGTGCCGGCTCCGGTGTCGTCGGCGGCGTCCCCCGCCGAGGGCTGCGCACGTAGGAAGCCCGTGCGCCGGGCATGATCGGTGAGCTTCTCGCGCAGCTGGCGCCGCCCGCGATGGAGCCGGGACATGACCGTGCCGATCGGCGTGTCCATGATCTCGGCGATCTCCTTGTAGGCGAAGCCCTCGACGTCGGCGAGGTAGACCGCCATGCGGTAGTCCTCCCGCAGCTCGGACAGGGCGTCCTTGACCGCGGAGTCCGGCAGGTGGTCCAGCGCCTCGGCCTCCGCCGAGCGCAGGCCCGTGCTCGAGTGGCTCGAGACCTCCGCGAGCTGCCAGTCCTCGACCGCGTCGGTCCAGGCCTCCTTGGGGCGGCGCTGCTTCTTGCGGTAGGTCGAGATGTAGCTGTTGGTCATGATGCGGTACAGCCACGCCCGCATGTTCGTGCCCGGGGTGAAGCGGTCCTGAGCGCGGAACGCCTTGACGAAGGTGTCCTGGACCAGGTCCTCGGCGTCGTGCGGGTTGCGGGTCATCCGCAGCGCGCCGCCGTAGAGGGAGTCCAGGTGCGAGAGCGCCTCGGTCTCGAAGTCGAAGTCCGCCGCGGGATCGGGCTGCTCCGCGGCGGGCAGGCCGGTCCCGTGGTCGGAGGTGGGCTGTGTCTGCGTCATCATCCCCAAACCTACGCCACCCGGGATCGCGGGGGCGCACTCCAGCAGTCCGGTCGTCATGCGCCGCTCCCTCCCCGGCACCCGCCGGCGTGCTCGACCGTCCCGTCGGGGCTCCGACGGGGGCGCGGAACCGTGTCCGCACCGTCCGATGCAACGCGTTGGGCATGGGGGATGTTCCTCGGGCGGTAGTGTGGGTGGCGGTGATCTTCCCGACAGGGCTGATCGCCGGACCGTCGACACCTGCTCAGAACGTGAGGACACCATGGCCCTGGTCCGCCGAATCGCACGACCGCTGCTCGCCGCCCCCTTCGTCTTCGAGGGCGTGCGCACCGCGCTCCGCCCCGAGCGCGAGATCGACGTCTACCCGCAGGCCTTCGACGCGGTCGACTCGGCGCTGTCCAAGAGCTCTGCGCCGGGCTTCGTCGACTCCCGCGCCGTGGTGCGCGCCGCCGGCGTCGTCGCCGCGGGCGCCGGCGTCCTCTACGCGACCAACCGCGCGCCCCGCGCCGCCGCCGCGGCCCTGCTCTTGACCACCTCCGTCGGCTGGGCCGGCCGGAAGAAGGTCTGGGAGCTGCGCGGCGAGGAGCTCGTCGCCGAGGTGCAGTCCATTCTCACCGACGCCGGCCTGCTGGGCGGCGTGCTCCTGGCCGTCGTCGACCACGACGGCCGCCCCTCGCTCGGCTACCGGGCGAACAAGTTCGTCGAGCGCAGCCAGAAGAAGGCCGCGCAGAAGCAGCGCGAGCTCGAGAAGAAGGCCGGGAAGGTGGAGAAGAAGGCCAAGGGCGCCGTCTCCACCGCCCAGAAGCAGCTCGCCGGCCAGCACGGCTGATCTCCGTGGGTTCCGAGGTGCTGTGGAACGCACCGGTCGCCGACCAGCCGGTCGACGCCCTGGTGCGGGTCCCCGGGTCGAAGTCCCTCACCGCACGCTGGATGCTGCTCGCCGCCGCGGCGAGCGAGCCATCCACGCTGCGCGGCGCGCTCGTCTCCCGCGACACGCGGCTGATGCGCGATGCGCTCGAGCGGCTCGGCGCAGTGCTGGAGGTGCGCGACGGGGTGCTGCACGTCTCCCCGATCCCACCGGCCTGCGAGCACCCTGCCGAGCCGATCGAGATCCACACCGGCCTGGCCGGCACCGTGATGCGCTTCGTGCCGCTGCTGGCGGCGCTGCGCCACGGCGACGTGCGCTTCACCGGTGACGACGCCGCGCTCGTGCGGCCCATGGACGCGGTCGTGCAGGTGCTGCGCGGCCAGGGCGTCGAGGTGACCGAGCACGGCGAGCCGGGCCGGCTGCCGTTCACCGTGCACGGCCGGGGCACGCTGCCCGGCGGCCGGGTCGAAGTGGACGCCTCGGACTCCAGCCAGTTCATCTCCAACGTGCTGCTGGTCGCGGCACGGGCGGAGACGGACCTCGAGCTCGCCCATGTCGGGAAGGAGCTCCCCTCCCTGCCCCACATCGACATGACCCTGGAGACGCTGCGCCGCGCCGGGGTCGACGCCTCGCACGAGGTCGACGCCGAGGGCCGTCACTCCTGGAGGGTCGCGTGCGGCCCGATCCGTCCGCTCGAGGTCGTCGTCGAGCCGGATCTCTCCAACGCCGGACCGTTCCTGGCCGCGGCGATGGTCACCGCCGGCACGATCGCGGTGGACGACTGGCCGGAGACCACCACCCAGCCCGGCGACGCGTACCGGGAGCTGCTGACGCGGATGGGCGCCGAGGTGTGGCGCGAGGACGAGGCGGTGGTGGTCCGCGGCACGGATGCGCTGCACGGCATCGAGGCGGACATGTCGGCCGTCGGCGAGCTCGTCCCCACAGTCGCGGCGCTGTGCGCGCTCGCGGACTCCCCCTCGCGGATCACCGGCGTCGCGCACCTGCGCGGGCACGAGACCGACCGTCTCGAGGCGCTGGCGACCGAGCTGACGAAGGTCGGCGCCCGCACCGAGGAGCTGCCCGACGGGCTCGCGATCACTCCGGGCCCGCTGCGCGGCGCCGTCTTCGAGACCTACGAGGACCACCGCATGGCGACCGCCGGCGCGATCATCGGCCTGCGCGTCCCCGGCGTGCAGGTGGTCGACGTCGGCACCACGCAGAAGACCCTCCCCGACTTCGTGGGGATGTGGCTGTCGATGCTCCACCCCGAGCCGGCGGAGGATGACGCGTGAGCCTCGTGCCGCGAGGGTCGGGTGCGCCCCGGCACGGGTCACCCCGGCACGGTGCGCCCCGGCCACCGCGGGCCAAGGAGGGCAGCTCGTGGTGAGGCGGTCTGTCCGCGACTTCGACGAGTCCGACGTGCGGGTGCGCCCGAACCGACGCGGCTCCCGCCCCCGGACCAAGGACCGCCCCAAGCACGACGATGCGATCACGGCTCGCGTGGTGTCCGTGGACCGCGGCCGCTGGCGCACCGTCGTCGGCGAGGGCACCGGGGACCAGCGCGCGGTCACCGCCATGCGCGCCCGGGAGCTCGGCCGCTCCCCCGTCGTCCCCGGCGATCTCGTCGGCCTCGTCGGCGACACCTCGGGGCGCGAGGGGACCCTCGCCCGGATCGTGCGGATCCAGGAGCGCAGCTCCTTCCTGCGCCGCAGCGCCGACGACGACGACTCGACCGAGCGGCCCCTGGTCGCGAACGTCGACGTGATGGTGATGGTGACGGCGCTGGCCGATCCCGAGCCGCGCGGCGGCATGATCGACCGCTGCCTGGTCGCCGCCTATGTCGCCGGCATCGACGCGCTGCTGGTGCTGACGAAGGCGGATCTGCGCGCCCCCGAGGAGTTCCTCGCCGCCTACGCTCCGCTCGGGCTCGAGCACGTGGTGACGCGGCGCGAGTCCCCCGCGGAGGCGGAGGATCCGGAGCGCCCCGGCATCATCGGTCTCGAGCAGCTGCGCGAGCGGCTCGCGGGACGGATCAGCGTGCTCGTGGGCCATTCCGGGGTGGGCAAGTCGACCCTGCTGAACGCCCTGGTCCCGGGCGCGGCCCGCGCCACCGGCGTGGTCAACGACGTGACCGGTCGCGGCCGCCACACGTCCTCCTCGGCGCTCGCGATGCAGCTTCCCGGAGACGACGGCTGGGTGATCGACACCCCGGGCGTGCGCTCCTTCGGCCTGGGGCACGTGGACCCCGACGAGCTGCTGGACGCCTTCGCCGACCTCGCCGATCTCGCCGAGCAGTGCCCGCGCGGATGCACCCACCTCGAGGACGCGCCCGACTGCGCCCTCGACGATCTCGTGGAGCGGGGCGAGGCGGGGACCGCCGGTCCCGCGCGCCTGGCCTCCTACCGGCGCCTGGCCGAAGCGCTGCGCCGCAACGACCCCTGGGACGTCTGAGCGCCGCGTCGCTGCGGCCCGCCAGGGGCGAGGGACCCTATCGTGGACCCCATGTCCAGCCACTACGCCGATGACCTGCGCCTCGCCCACGTGCTCGCCGATGCCGTGGACCAGCTGACCACCTCCCGGTTCAAGGCGCAGGACCTCGAGGTCTCGACCAAGCCCGATCTCACCGAGGTCACCGACGCCGACAAGGCCGCCGAGCAGCTGGTGCTCTCCCAGCTCTCGCGCTCCCGCTCGCGGGACCAGGTGATCGGCGAGGAGTTCGGCTCCACCGGCGCGTCCCCGCGCCAGTGGGTGATCGACCCGATCGACGGGACCAGCAACTTCGTGCGCGGCGTGCCCGTGTGGGGCACCCTCATCGGCCTGATCGAGGACGGCCGGCCCGTGGTCGGCCTGGTCTCCGCGCCGGCGCTGGGACGCCGCTGGTGGGGCGGCGAGGGTGCCGGCGCCTGGACCGGCTCCCGGCTCAGCAGCGCGACGCGGCTGCAGGTCTCCTCCGTGAGCGCGATCGAGGAGGCCTCGCTGTCCTACTCCTCGTTGCACGGCTGGGCAGACCACGAGCTGCTGCCCGAGATGCTGAACCTCATGCAGCGCTTCTGGCGCACCCGCGCCTACGGCGACTTCTGGTCCTACATGCTCGTGGCCGAGGGCGCCGTCGACGTCGCCTGCGAGCCCGAGCTGAAGCTGCACGACATGGCCGCGCTGGTCCCGATCGTCACCGAGGCCGGCGGCCGCTTCACCTCCCTGGACGGGGAGCCGGGACCGTTCGGCGGCAATGCGGTGGCGACGAACTCGCTGCTGCACGAGGAGGTCCTCGAGGCGCTCGTGCCCCGGGAGCGCTGATGCCCGTCCCGCCGCCCGGCGCTCCGCTGTCCACCGGGACCCGCGCGGCGTCATCCGGACCCGGCGCTCGGTACGATGGCGGGACCCAGCGCCGCGGGATCGACCCTGTCCTCCCGTGCGCCCGTTCTCGTACTCTCGGAGGTTCCGCCCTATGACCGTCAAGCGCGTCGCACTGCTCACCGCCGGGGGCTACGCCCCGTGCCTCTCCTCCGCCGTCGGCGGATTGATCGAGCGCTATACCGAGCTGGTGCCGGACGTGGAGATCATCGCCTACAAGCACGGCTACTGGGGCCTGCTCTCCGGGGAGAAGATCGTGGTCGACGACGAGGTGCGCGCGAAGGCGGGCATCCTCCACAACTACGGCGGCTCCCCCATCGGCAACTCCCGCGTGAAGCTCACCAACACGAAGGATCTCGTCAAGCGCGGCCTGATCCAGGAGGGCGAGAACGCCCTCGAGGTCGCCGCGAACAAGCTCAAGGACGACGGTGTGGACGTGCTGCACACCATCGGCGGCGACGACACCAACACCACCGCTGCGGACCTCGCCGCCTACCTGCACGAGCACGGCCACGAGATGCAGGTCGTCGGTCTCCCGAAGACCATCGACAACGACATCGTCCCGATCCGCCAGTCGCTCGGCGCGAAGTCCGCCGCGGAGCAGACCAGCATCTTCGCGCAGAACATCATCGCCGAGCACGGCTCGAACCCGAAGATGCTGATCGTGCACGAGATCATGGGCCGCGCCTGCGGCTATCTCACCGCGCAGGCGGCGGAGTACTACCAGCAGTGGCACTCCCAGCAGGAGTGGCTGCCCGGCATCGGCCACTCCGCCGACCGCTGGGACGTGCACGCCGTGTTCCTGCCCGAGCTCAAGCTCGACATCGAGGCCGAGGCCGACCGCCTGCGCAAGGTCATGGACGAGACCGGCTGCGTGAACATCTTCCTCTCCGAGGGCGCGGGCATCCCCGAGATCGTCGCCGAGATGCAGGCGCGCGGCGAGGAGCCGGAGAAGGACCCCTTCGGCCACGTCAAGATCGACACGATCAACCCCGGCCAGTGGTTCGCGGGGCAGTTCGCCGAGAAGCTCGGTGCGGAGAAGGTCATGGTCCAGAAGTCGGGCTACTTCTCCCGCTCCGCGAAGGCGAACCCCGAGGACATCCGCCTGATCAAGTCGATGACGGACTACGCCGTGCAGGTCGCCCTCGAGGGCGGCTCGGGCCTGGTCGGCCACGACGAGGAGCGCGGCGACGTGCTGCGCGCGGTTGAGTTCGACCGCGTCGCCGGCCACAAGGCATTCGACATCTCCCAGCCCTGGTTCGCCGAGGTCATGGAGCGCACCGGGCAGAAGATCGTCCCGGCCGAGGCGCACTGAGCCCTCGATGACCGACGGGCGGAGGATTTCGTGAGCACTCCCCGCCCGCGCGTGCGCACCTGGCGCCGCACCCTGCGCGCGCTCGCCCTGGAGGGGCGGGCGCGCGCAGCGCGTCACGGGCCCGACGAACGTGCCCGGAACCTCGCTGAGCCAGGCAGTCCGGGCTGCGACACCGGCGTGGCGGCCCACGCGATCTCCGGCGCAGACGGCGTCCTGCACCTCTCCCCCGGCCCCCACGCCACAGCGCTCGCCCTGGACCGCGGACCGCTCGCCCCTCCGGTGCTGCTGCGCCCTCGGCAGGGACGCCTCGGCGACTGCTGGCTGATGGCGCCGATGCTCGCCCTCCACGAGACCGCGCCGGAGCGGCTGCGGGCACTGATCGGCGAGGAGACGGACGTGATCGTGACCGTCCGCCTCCCGGGCCTGGAGGAGCCGCTGCGGGTGGACCGTCGCTTCCCCGTCGATGCGCGCGGAGTGTTCCAGTACGGCAGGCGGGACGGCGGGAACCCCGGCTGGGTGGGCGTGCTCGAGAAGGCGATCGCCGGTCACATCGCCGGGGACTACGCCTTCCTGCAGCGGGGCCTGGCCCGCTACGGCTTCGCGCTGCTGCTGGGTGAGCGGGTGCGCACGAACCTGCGCCTGCCCGATGCGGGGCAGGTCCTCGCCTGGCTGGCCGAGGGGCGCGCGCTCTGCGCCTCCACGCATCCGCTGAGCCCGCGGGTGCCGTCGGCGGCCGGTCCCCTGCCGCCGAACCATGTCTTCGCCGTCGTGGGCGCCGACGCGACGAGCGGACATCTGCATCTGCGGAACCCGGTGCGGCCGGCGGAGCTCCTCGTGCTCGATGCGCGCTCGTTCCGGCGCGGATTCCTGTCCGTCGACGTCACCGCACCGTTGCGGTGACGGGGCGGGCCGTCCGCTCCTGATGATGGGCTCCGCGGTGATCGAGGTCGACGAGGGCGTACCCCTGCACGTCGTGCAGTGCCAGGAGTCGCTCTCGCCACCGACGCCGTGCACACTGCCCGGCCCGCGGTCGCGCCGTGCGGATGGCAGACCCGATGACATCTTCGATCCCCGCGAGCAGCGCGCGGAACGTGTCCCGGACAGGCCGGCCCCACCGGCCGGTCGACGACTCGGCGCGCCCTCCGGCTGTGACGTACTCTGCAAGGATCCGAGGCCATGGGAGGAGAGCATATGGGCGACAGTCCGACGTCCGGGGTGAACGTGCTGCTGGTGGCCGACCCGGGCCTGCCCACGGCCCGAGCGCGATCGATCCAGGATGACCTGCAGGAGCTGCTCGACGAGGCGTTCAGCCCCCCGATCACTCTCAACGTCCAGACCGCGATGCTCCGTTTGCGGCCCGACAACTCCCTCGATCTCTCCGACGCCGTCGAGCTGGCACGCGAGTACGAATCACCGGAGGCGGTGCTGCTGCTCACCGAGATCCCGCGACTGGACGATGGCCATCCTTTGATCGCAGAGATCTTCCCCGACGAGAGGATCGCCGTCGTCTCGTGCCCGACGCTCGGAGCGTTCTTCAGCCGCCGCCGCATCCTCGACACACTGATGGCGTGCACCGTGCGGCTGAAGCCGACCAGCGAACCCCGGGACCCCTCGATGTTCGACCGGTCCTGGCTCCGCTGGACCCAGAGCGCGGACGGCAACGACCATTCGACGCTCCGGGCACGCCGGTTCACCGGCGGTCTCCGCACCGTCCTCGGGATGGTCGCCGGCAACGAGCCCGTGAAGACGGCGCCGCGCCTCTCGAGCGCCCTCGCAGCGGCAGCGGCCACCGGCGCATTCGGCATCTTCTACAACTCGATCTGGGTCATGTCCACCTACCTGTCGACGCCGCGGCTCATCGGCGTCGGGCTCCTCGCGATCGCGGCGATGACGGCATGGCTCATCGCCAGCAACGGGCTCTGGGACGCGCCTGAGCGGGAGAATCTCGCACGGGTCGTCCTGCTCTACAACCTCTCCACGGTGGTCACTCTGGTGCTGTGCGTCTTCGTGCTCTACGCGGCGCTGGTCCTGCTCATCCTCGCCGGAAGCCTGATCGTCATCGCTCCCGAGTACATGGAGGACGTGACCGGGCAGCCTCCCGTCTTCACCCGTTACCTCGACATTGCGTGGCTCAGCGCCGCCATGGGCGTCGTGGCCGGCGCGCTCGGCTCGAGCTTTGACCAGCACACCGACCTCAAGACGCTCACCCATGGGCAGAGGGAGCGCCAGCGGAAGTACACCGAGGAGGACTCGTGATCGTCGGCGGTGGGTCGTTCCGCCGCAAGCAGGTGCTGGGCAGGATGCCGGCGGTCGCGGGGGGTTCTTCTCGCGAGTGAGCGGGGAAGCGTCGCCCTGGGTTCGGTCGAGGCCTGCCTGGTGGAGGCAGCTTCGGCCGAGGTCGAGGTGCTCGGCGGCACCGACAGGATCGCTTACGAGCCCCCGGCGCTGAACCTGGCAGAACACGAAGGCCCCCGATCCGCATTGCTGCCGATCGAGGGCCTTCACTTCGTAGCGGGGGCAGGATTTGAACCTACGACCTCCGGGTTATGAGCCCGGCGAGCTACCGAACTGCTCCACCCCGCGGCGACATCAGTAACTCTAGGACGCCCCGTCCCCCGAGTCCAGCCGAAAGCCCTCCGACGTGGGCCATGCCACGTTCACGGGCAATTCACCTGCTCTCTCGTGCCTGGAACGCCCTGCTGCGACTTTCGCGGCCCGTCTCGCGCACCACGTCCGCGGCCTCCGCTGCGCAGCTCCGCGCGCTGCCGACGACGAGGACGCCCGCCGCGCACCGGCCACGGCCGGCGCCGCGACGGGCGTCCTCGGATCCGGGATGCTCCCGGCGGTCGAAGGCGGAGGGTCAGCCCTCCCCGCCGCCGTCGGAGGTCGCCGGCGTGCCGGACCCGCCGAGCTCCTGGTTGGCCTGGACAGCCCGGTTCAGCGCATCGGCCAGACGGTCCTGCGCATCGCCGTAGGCGGCCCAGTCCCCCTCGGCCATCGCCTTCTCGGAGTCGGCGACCGCGGTGTCCATGTCGGTCAGCGCCTGATCGAGGCGCTGCTGGGGGGTGCCGTCGGCGGCGGGAGCCTGCTGCTCGTCGTCGGCGGGCGGCTCCTCTCCCTCGGCGGGGGCCTCCCCGTCTCCCTCCTCGACGGTGCCCTCGCCGGTCTCGGCGTCGGCCGTGCCGCTCGGGGCATCGGAGTCGGAGACCTCCGCATCGCCGGCGGAGGCGCCCGAGTCACCGCCGAACACGAGGTCGAGCGCCTCGTCCAGCGTCGGCGCGAAGCCGATCCGGTCGCCGAAGGAGACCAGCACCATCTGCAGCAGCGGGTACTGGGTGCCGCCGCCGGTCTGCGAGGACTGCAGATAGACGGGCTGCACGTACAGCAGTCCGCCGCCGACGGGCAGGGTGAGCAGGTTGCCGTTGATGACCTCGGAGGCGCCCTGCTGCAGCAGGTTCAGCGCCTGGGACACGTTCGGCTCGGCGTTGAAGGTCGCCTGGACCTGTCCGGGACCGTTGACCGGGTTGGAGGTCGGCAGCCGCAGCAGCGTCATGTCGCCGTAGCTGTCCGCCGGGTTCCCCTCGGTGCTGCCCGTCTCCGAGTCGACCGCGAGGAAGCCGGTGAGCACGTTCTGCCCCTCGGAGGGGATGAAGCTCGAGGAGAGGGTGAAGCGGGGCTGCTCCTCGTCCGGCATCTGCATGGTGAGGTACATCGGCGGCTGCGGGGCCTGCTGGCCGGCGCTGCCGTCGGGGTTGGTGGGGGCCGGGACCGTCGGGTCCGGCGGCACCTGCCAGAAGTCCTGCTGGGTGAAGAAGTCGTCCGCGTCGGTGACGTGGTACGTGGAGAGGATCTGGCGCTGCGCTTTGAAGTAGTCCGCCGGGTAGCGCAAGTGCGACATCAGCTCGCCGCTGATCTCCGAGGCGGGCTGGAGGGCGTCCGGGAACACCTCGGCCCAGGACTTCAGGATCGGGTCCTCGGTGTCCCAGGTGTACAGCGTCACCGAGCCGTCGAAGGCGTTCACGGTCGCCTTCACGGAGTTGCGCATGTAGTTCGCCGAGCGCTGGCGGTTGCTCGCGGTGGCATTGGGATCGGTCTGGGAGTCGTTGACCGTCGCGTCGAGGTCGACCGACTGCGCGTAGGGGTACTCGGTCGTGGTGGTGTACCCGTCGACCACCCACACCATCTGGTCGTCCACGACGGCGGGGTACATCTGCGAGTCCAGCGAAAGGAACGGCGCGACCTCGCGGACACGCTGCTGCGGGTCGCGGTCGTAGAGGATCTGCGATTCCTCGTTGAGGTAGTTCGAGATCACGATGTTCGGGTCGCGGAACTTGATCGCGTACAGCAGCTGGTTGAAGAAGCTGCCGACGGCCGGTCCGCCGTCGCCCTGGAAGGTGTTGTAGACCTGCTCGCCGCCCTGCTCGTCGTCCGTGCTGCCCTGCTGGTAGTCGAACTCCTGGGGGTCGGTACCCTCGGGCGCTCCGACGATCGAGTAGTCCGGGGAGTGGCGGCCGAAGTAGACCCGCTCCTCGTACGCGCCGAGTGCGCCCTCGCCGGGCACGCCCGACTGCAGGAAGCTCGGCTCGCCGTCGGAGTTGCGACGGTTGCCGTGCGCGGCGGCGGCGCCGTAGCCGTGGGTATAGGTGATGTGCTGGTCGACCCAGGAGCGGTCCGAGAGGCCGAACTTGTCCGGCCGCAGCTCGCGCACGCCGATCACGGTGTCCTGCAGCTGGCCGTCGATCTCGTAGCGGTCCACGCTCAGGACGTCGTCGAAGCCCCAGTAGCGGCGGTTGGCCTCGCGCTGCTCGAAGGTGGGCGAGATGACGTTGGGGTCCATCAGGCGGATCTGCGCCGTGGTCGAGGCGTCCTCGCGCAGGGCACCCGAGGTCGCGTCCGTGATGGCCGTGTAGGGCACCTCGGTGACGCCGTCGAGGTTGAACGCGGTGCGGGTCGCATCGATGTTGTTCTGGATATAGGGCTGCTCGAGCGCGCGCTCATTGGGCTGGACCTGGAACTGCTGGATGGCCCAGGGGTAGAGGTTGCCCACGGCGAGGGTGGACAGGATCATCAGCCCGGCGCCGATCGCGGGGATGCGCCAGTCGGAGCGGAAGATCCACACCACGAACAGGGCGGCGACCACGACCGCGGCGATCGCGAGGATCGTCTGCGCGGGCAGGATCGCGTGGACGTCCGCGTAGGAGGCGCCCTCGAAGCGGGTGTGGGAGGCGGTGAGCAGGTCGTAGCGCTGGAACCAGTGCCCCGCCCCGAGGAAGAGCACGTAGATCGCGGCGAGCACGCCGAGGTGGCGGCGCGCGGTGCGCGTGACCTCGAGCCCGCTCTCCTGACCCCAGCTCACGCCGCCGTAGACGAAGTGGCCGATCAGGGCGCCGACGATCGAGACGAGCAGCACGAACTGCCCGAAGGAGACCAGCACGTCGATCACCGGCAGGGTGAAGACGTAGAAGGAGATGTCGTTGTCGAAGACCGGGTCGGTCTGCCCGAAGTCCTGCGGGTGCAGGAACAGCTGCACGTCCTGCCAGCGGCGGGACAGCGCGAGCCCGCCGAAGGCGCCGATCACGATCGGAGCGCCGTAGGTCAGGCCGCGGCGCAGCGGGTCCACCGCGGCGCGGAACTGCTCCAGCGCCTCCTGCTCCCGTGTGATCGGCGGGTAGACGGGGCGCTTGGTGTAGGCGATGCGGAGGCTGAGGAACAGCGGCACGGCGAACACCACGAAGCCGGCGGCGAACAGCAGCGCCTGGGTGATCCACCGCGTGACGAGCACGTCAGTGAACTGGAGCTGGTCCATCCACAGGTACTTCGTCCACACCTCCGAGGCGAGGGCGAGGAGCGCGATGAGCACGCCGAGCGCGATCACCGTGATCATCAGCGGGGAGATCCTCCGGGGCTCGCCGGAGCCTCCATCGGGGGCCGGTCGTGGGCGCGGCCGCGGCATGTCGCCGAACTGGGCGGAGAAACTCACAGATAACCTCTGGTGCCTCGGAGTCGGAGCGCACACGGGGTCCCCGACGTCGTGGGGTCCCAGAACGCGGCCCGGGTACAGTGTGGTGCCGCCGTGCTGCACGGCGGTCACCCCATTCTGTCAGGCCGAACCTGTAAGGGACCTCTCGATCCGATGACGACTCCTGCCCAGGACCCGCTGGACGCGCCCACGGCCGCGCTCGCCGCCGCCGTGCTCGAGGTCGCCCGCCATGTCGAGGACGGCCCGCTGCCCGCTCCGCGCCTGTTCGCGCTCGCCCGCAGCGCCGAACTCATCGCCGCCTCCCCCGCCCTCGCCTCGCTGCTGGGCGCTGAGGGCGAGGGCGCCCACGACGACCTGCACCTCACGCCGATCGACCTCGACGAGGGCGCCGCTCCCTCCGGGCCGTCCGACGGGCAGGTGGATCCGCTCGTCGCGCTCGAGAAGGTGCAGTGGCCGGATCTGGCCGCCGGCGGCGCGATCGCCTGCGATCTCGCACCCTCGGCCTGGTCGGTCCGTGACGAGGAGCAGAGCGCCGGCGACGCGGCGCTGCCGTCGGGCCGTGCGCTGCGCGTGGTGGTCGCGGCGCTGGGCGAGGGCACCACCTGGTCGGCGGTGCACCGCGGCGGCGAGGACGGCTACGTCCTCGGCGCCGCGCTGCTGCCGGAGATCTCCGAGGCACTGGTGCAGACCCTGCAGTCCGGGAGCTGAGGGCCCCTCCCTGTCGGTCTCAGAAGGCCGGCGCGAGCGAGTCCTCGCCCTCCGTCTCGTCCGCGTCCTCGGGGTTCGCCGAACTCGCCTCGGTGAGGATCTCCCCCGAGTTCGGGTCGACGTTCGGGACGTCCTGCGCGCGCAGCGGCTTGGTGAACTGGGAGGAGCCGTAGGTGAGGTCGTGGCCGATGGACTCGGCCTGGAGGTTCAGGGAGTAGCGGGTGATGCCGTCGGTGCCCTGCCACTCCGAGGTGTTCAGCCGGCCCGTGACCAGCAGCGGCTGTCCCTTGTGGATCGAGCGCATCACGTTCTGGCCCAGCCCGCGACGGGCGAAGACGGTGACGAACTCGGTCTTGCGGTCCGCGAAGTCCTGCGTAGCGGTGTTGTAGTAGCGGCCGGTGACGGCGATCCGCAGCTTGACGCTGGTGGATCCGTCCTCCTGCCGGTGCTCGGTGGGATCGGCGGTGACGTTCCCCATCAGCGTGGTCTGGATGTCGCGCATGGCGCTGTCCTTCCTGGCTGCCGGGGAGCTCCCCGGCCTCGGCACCCTGCCGAGTGACCTCAGCGTCGCCGGGCGGTGCCGCCCGTACCAGGGTGCGCCTGATCCTGTGGACGGCAAGGGGCTGGGGAGGAACAGTCGCGGGCGGGGACGGCGCACGGAGCGGCGGCCTGCCGTCAGGACGTGGAGCGAACACCGTCAGGGCGAGGGGACGTCGCACCGAGCCGCCGCCCGCGTCATGACGCGAAGCGGCCGGCCCCTCCGAGGAGGGACCGGCCGCTCGTGTCGCCGAGGCGCGGGCCGTCCGGCCCGCCCGTCGGCGTCAGGTGCGTGAGGCTCAGGCCTGCGGCACGACGAGACCGGACGCCGAGAAGCGCGCGGCCTCGAATCGAGCCTGCACGTCGGCCCAGTTCACGATGTTCCAGATCGCCTTGACGTAGTCCGCCTTCACGTTCTGGTAATCGAGATAGAAAGCGTGCTCCCACATGTCCAGCTGGAACAGCGGGATCGTCGCCACCGGCACACCGTTCTGCTGATCGTAGAACTGCTCGATCACGAGGTTCCCGCCGATCGGCTCGTAGGCGAGCACCGCCCAGCCCGAACCCTGAATGCCCAGCGCCGCCGCCGTGAAGTGCGCACGGAAGGATTCGAACGAGCCGAAGTACTCATCGATCGCCTGCGCGAGCTCACCGGTCGGCTTGTCGCCGCCCTCCGGCGAGAGGTTCTTCCAGAAGATCGAGTGGTTCGTGTGACCACCGAGGTTGAAGGCGAGGTCCTTCGAGAACTGGTTGATCGACCCGAAGTCCCCGTCCTCACGCGCCGCGGCGAGCTTCTCCAGCGCCGTGTTCGCGCCCTTGACGTAGGTCGCGTGGTGCTTGGAGTGGTGCAGCTCCATGATCTTCCCCGAGATCGAGGGATCCAGCGCGCCGTAGTCGTAGTCGAGATCGGGAAGCGTGTACTCCGCCATATGGATCATCCCTTCGTCAGTTCTGCGCGGGACCAGCCGGTGCGGGCCCCGCCGTGTGATCCATCCTGCCACGATGCGCTGGGCAGGGGCAGGGGGCGGCCGGAAAACGGTCCCCTGGTCGGCCATCGGGCCCGGGTGTCGGGACGGCGGTCCACAATGGTGCGATGGCCACGTCCCGTCCGCGCCTGCCCTCCTCGTTCTCCCCTGCCACGACGGCGTGGTTCGAGGAGTCCTTCGAGGCGCCCACCCCGGCGCAGGCCGCGGCGTGGGAGTCGATCGCGCAGGGGCAGGACACCCTCGTGGTCGCGCCGACGGGCTCGGGCAAGACCCTCGCCGCGTTCCTCAGCGCGATCGACCGACTGGCCGGTTCGCCGTCCCCGTCGTCTGCCGCGACGAGCATCCTGTACATCTCGCCGCTGAAGGCGCTCGGCGTCGACGTCGAGCGGAACCTGACCTCGCCGCTCGTGGGCACCGCGCGCACGGCGGAGCGGCTCGGCCTGCCCCGGCGCCGGCTGAGCGTGGGCGTGCGCACCGGGGACACCCCGCCGGCGGAGCGGCGCCGGCTCGCGACCTATCCTCCGGACATCCTCATCACCACCCCCGAGTCGCTGTTCCTGATGCTCACCTCGCAGGCGCGGGAGACGCTGCGCGGCGTGGACACGGTGATCCTCGACGAGGTCCATGCCGTGGCCGGCACGAAGCGGGGCGTGCACCTGGCGCTGTCCCTGGCGCGGCTCGATGCGATGCTCCCCGCCCCGGCGCAGCGAATCGGGCTGTCGGCGACGGTGGAGCCGGTCGAGGAGGTCGCCGCCTTCCTCACCGGCTCTGCGCGGGGACGGGACGCGGTGGTGGTGCGGCCGCCGTCGACCAAGCGCTGGGACATGCGGATCACGCTGCCGGTCCCGGACCTGCAGGCGATCGAGCCGCCCGCCGATGCGGTCGACGACGAGGACGTCTCGGGGACGATCTGGCCGCATGTCGAGCGGGCGGTGCTGGAGGAGGTCCTCGCCCATCGCTCCACGATCGTGTTCACGAACTCCCGCAGCCAGGCCGAGCGCCTCACCGGGAAGCTGAACCGGCTCCACGCGAGGCGGGTCACGACGGAGGCGGCCGCAGGGCCCGACGGGGAGGCGGAGGAGCTCGTCGAGGTCGAGGACATCGCCCGCGCGCACCACGGCTCGATGTCCAAGGAGGTCCGCGCCGGGATCGAGGACCAGCTGAAGTCGGGGACGCTGCGCTGCGTGGTGGCGACCAGCTCCCTCGAGCTCGGCATCGACATGGGTGCGGTGGACCTGGTGCTGCAGGTCGCGGCGCCGATGTCGGTCTCGAGCCTGCTGCAGCGCGTGGGCCGGGCCGGGCACGACGTCGGCGCGGTCTCCGAGGGGTCGCTGCACCCGCTGCATGCGGTGGACGTGCTGCGCTCCGCGGTCGCCGTGCAGGAGGCGGTCTCCGGGCGGATCGAGCCGCTGACCGTGCCGCGCAACGCCCTGGACGTCCTCGCCCAGCACACCGTCTCCGCCGCCGCGATGGAGGACCTGCAGGTCGACGCCTGGTACGACCTGGTCCGCTCGGCGCATCCCTATCGGGCGCTGCCCCGATCCGCCTTCGACCAGACCATCGACCTGCTCGCCGGGCGCTACCCCTCCACCGACTTCTCCGAGCTGCGGCCGCGGCTCGTCCACGATCGCGAGGCCGGCACGCTCACCGCCCGGCCCGGGGCGCAGCGTCTCGCCGTCACCAGCGGCGGCACGATCCCCGACCGGGGCCTGTACCCGGTGCACCTGGTCGCCGCCGAGGGCGACTCCCAGCCGCGGCGCGTGGGCGAGCTCGACGAGGAGATGGTCTACGAGTCCCGCCGCGGGGACGTGATCACGCTCGGCACGAGCAGCTGGCGGATCGAGGAGATCAGCGCCTCCCGCGTCACGGTCTCCCCCGCCTTCGGTCTCACCGGTCGGATCCCGTTCTGGCACGGCGACGGGGACGGGCGTCCCGCGAGCCTCGGCCGGGCGATCTCCGCCGCGCAGTCCGAGCTCGCAGCCCTCCCCCGCCCCGAGGCCGACGAACGCCTCACGGGGCTCGGCCTCGATGACAACGCGCGCACCGTGCTGCTCGACCTGCTCGACGAGCAGCAGCAGGTCACCGGCGCCGTGCCGGGACCGGACCAGCTCGTCGTCGAGCGCTTCCTCGACGAGCTCGGGGACTGGCGCGTGGTGCTGCACTGCGCGGCCGGGCAGCGGATCACGGGGCCGTGGGCCCTCGCCGTCGGCGCCCGGGTCGAGGAGCGCTACGGCCTGGACGGCCAGGTGATGGCCGGGGACGACGGGATCGTGCTGCGCATCCCGCACGGCGAGCAGCCGCCCGGCGCGGACCTGTTCGTGTTCACGCCGGAGGAGATCGAGGAGGAGGTGCGCCGTCTCGTAGGCTCCTCCGCCCTGTTCGCCGCGAGGTTCCGGGAGTGCGCGGCCCGGGCCCTGCTGCTGCCGCGCCGCAACCCGAACCAGCGGGCGCCGCTGTGGCAGCAGCGTCAGCGCGCCGCGCACCTGCTCGAGGTGGCCAGGCCGCATCCGGACTTCCCGATCATGCTCGAGGCCGCGCGGGAGTGCCTGCAGGACGTCTACGACCTGCCGGCCCTGGTCGAGCTGATGGGGCAGGTCAGGCGGCGTCGCCTGCAGGTGCGCGAGGTCGAGACGCCCTCACCCTCCCCCTTCGCGCGCTCGCTGCTGTTCGGCTACATGGCGCAGTTCCTGTACGACACCGATGCGCCGCTGGCCGAACGCCGCACCGCCGCCCTCGCGCTGGACCAGTCGCTGCTGGCCGAGCTGCTGGGCACGGTGAGCCTGCGCGAGCTGCTGGATGCCGAGGTGATCGCCGAGGTCGAGCAGCGCCTGCAGGGACTGACCGAGGAGCGGGCGCTGCGCGGGCCCGAGCAGATCGCGGACGCACTGCGCCGCCTGGGCCCGCTCACCCCCGCGCAGCTCGCCGAGCGTGCCGTGGACGGCCTCGATCTCGACGCCGCCCGCGCCGAGCTCGAGCAGTCCCGCCGCGTGCTCACGGTGAGGATCGCCGGGGCGGAGCATCTCGCGGCGATCGAGGACGCCGGCCTGCTGCGCGATGCGCTCGGCACGGCGCTGCCTCCGGGGATCCCCGAGGTGCACCTGGCCGCGGTGGACCGGGCGGTCCCCCAGCTGCTCTCCCGCTGGGCGCGCGGCCGCGGCCCCTTCCTCGCCGACGCACCGGTGGCGGCCTTCGGTCTCGCCCCGGGCGTGGCCCGCGCCGCGCTCGAGCAGCTCTCCGCCGAGCGGGTCCTGTCCCAGGGCGAGTTCACGCCCGGCCGCGAGGGCGAGGAATGGGTCGAGGTCGGGGTGCTGCGCCGCATCCGCCGCGCGAGCCTCGCCGCCTCCCGGCGCGAGATCGCCCCCGTCGCGGGGCCCGTCTACGCCCGCTTCCTCGGCCAGTGGCAGCACCTGGTGGGGCGCCGCACCGGCGGCCGACGGGAGCGCGGCACCTGGACCGGTAAGGACGGGCTGCTCTCGGTCGTGGACCAGCTCGCCGGGGTGTCGCTGCCGCTGTCGGCCTGGGAGTCCCAGGTGCTGCCGGCGAGGCTGCCGGAGGTGACGCCCGCCCTGCTGGACGCCGCCTTCGCGAGCGGGGAGCTGGTGTGGACGGGGCACGGCAGGCTCGGCGCCGACGACGGCTGGATCCGCCTCCACCTCGCCGACGCCCTCCCCCTGGGGCTCGACGCCGACGCGCTCGAGGGGGCCGCGACCTCGCTCCCGGACGGCTCCCTCGCGGCGCGGATCCTCGCCCTGCTTCGCACCACCCCGGGCGCGCTGCGGCACGGAGAGATCCTCACCGCGCTGGCCGACGACGGGGAGGCGGCGCGGCCGCAGGACCTGCACGAGGCGCTGTGGGACCTCGCCTTCAGGGGCCTGGTCACCAACGACTCCTTCGAGGCGCTGCGCTCCTACGGCCGCGGGCCGGCCAAGGCGCCGTCGGCCCGCACCCCGACACGCTCGCGCAGCCTGGGACGTCGGGGCGCGGCGCGGCTCTCCGCGGCGATGATGCGCCAGGGCGCGTCCAGCCCCTCCGAGCTCGTGACCGGGCCCGTCGGCGCCGGGCGCTGGTCCGCGGTGCGGGTCGAGCCGGTCGATCCTGCCGCCCGTGCCGCGGCGCTCGCGACGCTGCTGCTGGACCGCCACGGCGTGGTCACGCGCGGGGCGATGGATGTCGAGGACGTCCCCGGCGGGTTCGCCGCGGTGTACCGGGTGCTGGCCGCGCTCGAGGAGAACGGCAGCTGCCGCCGCGGCTACTTCGTCGACGGGCTCGGGGCCTCCCAGTTCGCGCCCGCCGAGGCGGTGGACCTGCTGCGCGACCGGGACCGGGAGGCCGAGGCCGGACGCGACGCCGACGGGCCCGACGACGGTGGGGCCGGCCCGTCGGCCGAGGCGGTTGCCGTCGCGCTCGCCGCGACCGATCCGGCGAACCCTTACGGCGCGGCGCTCCCCTGGCCGGCCCTGTCGATCACGCCGCCCGAGGGGGTCACCGTGCGGCCCGCCCGCCGCGCCGGTGCGCTCGTGCTGCTGCGCGACGGACATGTCCAGTCCTACGTCGACAAGAGCGGCAAGCACCTGCTGTGGTGGGCCGACGAGGGGGCGACGCCCGAGGCCGCCGCCCAGCTCGTCCGCGCGATCGCCGAGGACTCCCGCCTCCCGCAGCTGCGGATCGAGCGGATCGACGGGCACGGGATCGACACCGAACCGGTCGCGGCGATCACGGCCGCGCTCGCGGAGGCCGGCTGCTACCGCTCACCGCGCTCGCTGCGACTGCGGGCGGGTGATCGCTGATGCCCGAGGGTGACACCGTCGCGCGCCAGTGCCGGATCCTCCACGACGCGCTCGCCGGCGCCGTGCTCACCGTCTGCGACCTCCGGGTCCCGCGCGCGGCGACCGCGGACCTCACCGGATGGAGAGTCCACGAGGTGCGCCCGCGCGGCAAGCACCTGCTGATCCGGCTCCTCCCGCCCGAGCCCGGGACTGCGCCGATGACGCTGCACAGCCACCTGATGATGGACGGGATCTGGAACGTGGAGGGGAGGGCGCTGCGCTCCAGCGACACCAGCGCCGGGCCGCGCACCCGCGACACGATCCGGATCGTGCTCGAGGCCCGGCACGAGGACGGTCACGAGGTGCGGGCGATCGCCTACGACGTGAAGCAGGTGAAGCTGCTGCGCACGGCCGACGAGGAGAAGCTGCTCGGGAGCCTCGGCCCGGACCTGCTCGATCCCATGTGGGACGAGGACCCCGCGCTGCGGGAGCGGGCGCTCGCGAACCTCGCCGCCGAGCCGGAGCGGCCGATCGGCCTGGCGATCCTCGACCAGCACGTCTTGGCTGGGATCGGGAACATCTACCGCAGCGAGCTGTGCTTCCTGCGCCGGCTCCACCCCGCCGCGCCCGTCTCCGCGGAGCAGGACCCGGGCGCGCTCGTCGACCTCGCCCATCGCCTGCTCGTGCTGAACCGGGACCGTGAGGTGCGGGTGACCACCGGTGGGATGCTCGGCCGGGACGGTGACCTGTGGGTCTACGGCCGCGGAGGGAAGCAGTGCCGGCGCTGCCGCACACGCATCCAGCGCGGCGAGCTCGCCGAACCGCGGCTCGAGGGCACCGAGGCGCGGGTGCTGTGGTTCTGCCCCCGCTGCCAGGCCGGGCCCGGCGCCCCGGCCCCGTCGGCGGCCCAGCGGCGTGGCCGACGTCGCTGAGACGGACTGCGTTCCTGGCCGTGGCGGCGTCGCAGCGTCGGTAGACTCGTGCGCCGTCAGCCTCCATAGCTCAATGGATAGAGCAACGGCCTTCTAATCCGTAGGTTGCAGGTTCGAGTCCTGCTGGGGGCGCCTTCACATCTCGGCCGTCGGCACTGGTCCGGAGCGCGCCGTGCCCCCACTCCCTTCGGCGTGCTCCGCCGCCCGGCCCGCGCTGCCGGCACGGCCGCCCCCAGGGCCGCCGAACGCCCGACGCCTTCGCTCCTCGCGTCTGCACGCCGACCTCCCCTCGCGGCGTGAAACGGGGTGTTCGCCATCTTGCTCATCTCGAGCTCAACCGCCAGATCGACCGGCTGCAGCTGTGCCGATAGTTGAACCGCGAGACCGGCACGACGTCGGTCGCGGTGCTGCACGACCTGAACCAGGCCGCCCGCCGCGCCGGCCAAGTCGTCGCGATGGAGGACGGCGGGGAGGTCGGCGCCGGCGTGCCCCAGCGGCGCCCGGTGCACCGCTCGGGCGCCCTCGGGCGCGACGTCTCTGCGCAGGAACCCCCGGTAGCGTGAGGTCGACCCTCGCGAGGCTCACCGCCGGCCCGCGTCCGAACGACGAGCAGGAGCCTTCCCGATGATCCTCAAGGTGCTGAGCTTCGGCGCGATCGCGCTGCTCCTCCTCCTGCGGTTCGCGCGCACCCCCTTCGGTGCGCGCCTGCTGGGCGTGCCGCTCAAGGTGCTGCACATCGTCTATCTCGCCGCGCTCGGGGCCGCCGGCATTCTCGCGATCCCGTACGAGCAGTGGGTCCTGCTGACTGTCGTCGTCGTCCTGCTGGTGGTCAGCCTGGTCGAGGAGGTCGGGCGGCGCTCCGCGGCGCGCGAGTGACCCCGCCGCGGCCTCGCGCTGATCGCCGGGCCGGGGCGAGCGGGCTATCGGGCAGCTCCCGGGAGCGCGAGAGATCTTCCCTCGAGCATCGTCGGTCACACCCTCCCGTCACAGTCCGTCGTCCCTGCAGACCGCCGCGTCGGACCGACGGGGACTCAGCGGCCGCGGTTTTGGTCCGCCAGCGCCCGGCTGTGCGCGGAGGACTCGCGGTTCCAGGTCTCCACCCAGTCCGGCAGCATGAGGTCCGCGGGCGGCTGCCCGACCAGGTCCAGCGCCTCCTGCACGTCGACCGACCCGCCGGAGCTGCGCAGGAAGCGGGCGCGGACGATCGCGTCGGCGATGACGGTGTCGCCGCGGCGGAACACCTGCTCCATGTAGATCCAGCGCTCGTCGTACCCGATCACGCGGGTGGCGAGGTCGAACTTCTGCCCGAGGGTGAGGGACCTGCGGTAGGTGATGGTCTGTCCGGCCACCACCGGGTACCAGCCGGCGTCGGTGATCCTCGTCCAGAAGCCGGAGCGGAGCATGAGGTCCATGCGGCCGAGGTCCATGATCGAGAGGTAGCGGCCGTTGTTCATGTGGCGCTGCACGTCGAGATCGGCGAGGTTCACGCGGAAGCTCGCATGGGAGGTGTCCCAGATGCCGAGCGGGGACTTCCCGCGCACCCTCAGGAAGAACAGCAGCATGCGGAGGTACATGTTCATGGCGGCTCCCTCCCGGGGCACGTCTCGGCTCGTCGTCGACACCTGATGACCACAGAGTAACGTGCGGTCGTCGTCGAGCCGCACCCTAGCCCGCGCGGGCGCCCTCGGCCGGGCCCGCCCGAGTGCGAGGGGCCTCGCGCTACTGTTGTCCGGTGACCTCCAGCTCCACTCGTGCCATCAACGACCGCATCATCTGGGTCGACTGCGAGATGACCGGGCTCGACAAGCAGCGTGATGCGCTGGTCGAGATCGCCGTCCTCGTGACCGACGCCGATCTGAACATCCTCGGGGACGGCGTGGACGTCGTGATCAGGCCCCCGGCCGAGGCGCTGCAGGGCATGGATCCCTTCGTGGTGAACATGCACACCGTCTCCGGCCTGCTCGAGGAGCTCGACGGCGGCATGACCCTCGCCGAGGCGGAGGCGCAGTGCCTCGCCTACGTCAAGGAGCACTGCCCCGAGCCGGGGAAGGCGCCGCTGGCGGGCAACAGCGTCGGCACCGACCGCGTGTTCCTGGACCGCGACGTGCCCGAGTTCGCCGGCTGGCTCTCCTATCGCACCATCGACGTCTCGAGCCTGAAGGAGCTGGCCAAGCGCTGGTTCCCACGGGTGTACTACAACATCCCCGCCAAGCACGGCGGCCACCGCGCGCTCGCCGACATCCGCGAGTCGATCCAGGAGCTGAAGTACTACCGCGAGGTGCTGCTGGTCCCCGAGCCCGGCCCCACCACCGCCCAGGCCCAGGAAGCCGCGCGCCGCTTCGAGCTGCGCGAGGCCGCCGGGTCCGCACAGGCCGCGGCGCTGCCCGCGCCTGCCCCGCACGTGCCCTGGCTGGACCGCGCCTCGCACCGCAGCTGGCTCGAGGGCGAGGCCGACGAGCTGCTCGTCTTCGGCTCCGAATCGGTGCGGGAGGACGGCGGCTTCGCCTGGCTGGACGAGACCGGCGCCCCGGACCTCTCGCGCCCCTCCGAGCTGTGGATCACCTGCCGGATGACGCACGCCTTCGCGCTCGGCCACCTGCTGGGCCGCCCGGACTTCGGCCGCTTCGCCGACCACGGCATCGCCTCTCTGCGCGGCGTCTTCCACGACGACGAGCACGGCGGCTGGTTCGCCTCGGTCGAGGGCGGCCGCACCGTGGACGACTCCAAGCAGGCCTACGCCCACGCCTTCGTGGTCCTCGCCGCCTCCTCCGCGACCGCCGCCGGCCGGCCCGGTGCGAAGCAGCTGCTGGATGAGGCGCTCGCGGTGCTCGATACGAAGTTCTTCGACGAGCGCTCCGGGATGAGCGTGGACACCTTCGACTGCAGCTTCTCCGAGTGCGAGGAGTACCGCGGGATCAACGCGAACATGCACACGGTCGAGGCGCTGCTGGCCGCCGCCGACGTGACCGGGCAGCGGCGCTGGCTGGACCGCGCCGTCGGCATCGCGACCCGGGCGATCGACGAGTTCGCGCGCGCCAACGACTGGGCGCTGCCCGAGCACTTCGACGTGGAGTGGTCGCCGCTGCTGGACTACAACCGCGACGAGCCCGCCCACCCGTTCCGCCCCTACGGCGCGACGATCGGGCACTGGATCGAGTGGTCCCGCCTGGTGCTCCAGGCCCGCGCCTCGCTGATCGCGCTGGACGGCGAGGCGCCGGAGTGGATGCTCGAGGCCGCGACCGCCCTGATGGAGAAGTCCGCCGCGGCCTTCGGCGCCGATGGGAAGCCCGGCTGGGTCTACACCGTGGACTGGGACGGCACGCCCGTCTCCTCCGAGCGGATGCACTGGGTGGCGGCGGAGGCCGTCGCCGCGGCCGCCGTGATGCACCGGGTGACCGGGGAGCGCGTCTGGGCCGAGCGCTACGAGCAGTGGTGGGAGTACATCTCCACCTACCTGCTCGATCCCGAGGAGGGCTCGTGGTTCCACGAGCTCGACGCCGAGAACGAGCCGCAGGGCGTGACCTGGCCGGGCAAGCCCGACATCTACCACGCGCTGCAGTGCGTGCTGATCCCGCGCCTGCCGGTCGCACCCGCGCTGTCGGCCGCGCTGCGCGACGGGCTGCTGGACGGCGACCTCTGAGCAGGTGTCCCCGCCCGTGACATGACGACGCCGCCGGTGCTGCACCGGCGGCGTCGTCATGTCCGGGGCGGCTCGGGCCGCGCTGATGAAGGACTCGGGGTTCAGCTCCGCTCGAGCCGCTCGACGGCGGCCTCCATGCGCTCGACCTTCCCGTCGAGCTCGCCGTCGTGGCCGGGGCGGATGTCGGCCTTGAGCACGAGCGAGACGCGCGAGCCGTAGCGGCCCGCCTCCTCGGTCGCGCGCCGCACGACCTCCATGACCTCTCCCCACTCCCCCTCGATCTCGGTGAACATCGAGGAGGTGCGGGTGGGCAGGCCGGAGTCGCGCACGACCCGCACCGCGGCGGCGACGGCGTCGTGCACGCTCGCGGCGTCGGCCCCTTCCTCGAGGTCGCGGGCGAGGGCCGGGTCGGAGGGCGTGCCGGTGGGCTGGACGGAGAAGGCGACGATCATGGGGTCAGTGTCTCCCCGCCGACCGCGACAGGACAACGTGGGCCCAGCACGAGCCCGGAGGCCGATGCAATGCGTCTCACACCGCTGGCATCCGCTCACGTGAGGAAACCACCCCGAGGAGCAGGTATGCTTAACTCTCGTTGCAGGCCGTCAGGTCGCACATGGTGGGCGTAGCTCAGTTGGTAGAGCACCGCGTTGTGGTCGCGGTGGTCGCGGGTTCAAGTCCCGTCGTCCACCCCATGTGAAGTCTCGGGACATCGTTCGCAGATGCCTCGGGACATCGTTCACGAAGCAGGGCCCCGGTTTTCTCCGGGGCCCTGCTTCTTTGGCTGGTAGCCGCGGGTGTGGTCGATGGTGAACTCGGCGAGGACGGTGCCGGTGCCGAGGACGTCGTCGTGGTCGATGAGTAGTCGGACGGGTCGTCCTTCGTGGGCGCGGCCGATGCCGAGATGGCGCATCGTTCCGGGGTGACGGAGGGAGACTTTGCCGTCCTGATCGACGCGGTCGGTGCGGATCGTGTACCCGCCAGGCTTCGAGTGCGGGGCGGGGTGGGCTTTCGATGTCGCGGCGTAGGCCTCTGCTGGGGTGCGGCGCTTCGACCGTCCCGCCGGTGGGCGCGGTCGTGGCGCCGAAGCCGTTCATCGACCCGGCCAAGGACCAGCCGAAGGCCGATGTCGCGGCGCTCGCCGTGGAGGCCGCCGCCGGCGGCTGATGCGCTCGAGGCCGCGCCGGCGCCGGGCCTGATCGCCCCGCACGTGTTCACCTTCAACTCCCTGGTGGAGACCGCCGCGTGGTGGCGGGAGCGGGAGCGGCGAGCCTGAGCCCAGAGCCTGACGGGCGCCGGCTCGTCGGCTCGGACGCCGGCCCGGCCCCCGGGGCCTGTCGCGTCCGTCGGCGGCGCGCGTCCACGTCACACCCAGGGCTCCCTGGCAGGATTGGCTCTCCGCACCCGCATCCGCGAGGAGAGTCGACGCATGGACGCAGCACCGTCACCGCAGGACCCCGCCGAGCGCAGGGTCCGCGAGCTGGTCACCGCGCGCGCCGAGGGCCGCATGCCCACCCCGGCGGAGCAGGAGGAGATCACCGCGGGGCTGCGGCAGGTGTACGAGGAGTTCATCGCGCTGCGGATGCACTACCAGTTCGGCATCGACGAGGTGCTGACGAAGGTGGAGATCCTCCGCAAGGAGTTCGAGCAGATGCACGACTACTCCCCCATCGAGCACGTGCGCACCCGGCTGAAGTCGGTGGAGTCGCTGATGGAGAAGGCGCTGCGCACCGAGGGCGAGATGACGGTGCGCGCGATCCGCGAGCGGATCCACGACATCGCCGGCATCCGCATCACCACGAGCTTCGTCGCCGACGCCTACTGGATCGCGGACATCCTCGCCGCTCAGGGCGATCTCGAAGTGCTCACCGTCAAGGACTACATCGCCTCCCCCAAGCCCAACGGCTACCGCTCCCTGCACCTGATCGTGCAGGTGCCGGTCTATCTCTCCACCCATGTGGAGCAGGTGCCCGTCGAGCTGCAGATCCGCACGATCGCGATGGACTTCTGGGCCAGCACCGAGCACAAGCTCTCCTACAAGTACGAGAAGAACCTGCCGCCCGCGCTGCGCGCCGAGCTCGACGACGCGGCCCGGGTCGCCCACGAGCTCGATCAGCGCATGGAGCGGCTGCGCAGCGAGATCCGCCCGCAGGCCGCGCCCGGCGGGGGCAGCGGCCTGTTCCCCGGCAGGCCCGGCCCGGCCGCGCCGCCGACGAACGGCGACGCGGCCGGCTGAGCCGACTCAGCCGCGGCGCATCGCCTGGCGGAAGGCGCGACGGTACTGCGGCGGGATGATCTCGCCGTCGCCGCGCAGGGCGAGGGCGGCGTCCAGGCCCCAGTTCGGCTCGCGCAGGAAGGCGCGGCCCACGCGCACCGCGTCGGCCTGCCCGGTGGCGAGGACGTGCTCGGCCTGGAAGGGCGTATCGAGCATGCCGACCGCGGAGACCGGCACCTCCGTGTGCTCGCGCAGGTGCGCGGCCAGCGGCGTCTGGTAGCCGGGGCCGACGGGGATCTCCGCCCCCTCGGGCAGCACGGCGTTGCCGCCGGAGGAGACGTCGACCATGTCCACGTCGTGCTCGCCGAGCCAGGTGACGACCTGGGTCGCCTCGTCGAGGCCGAAGCCGCCCTCGACCCACTCGGTCGCCGAGATGCGCACCAGCACCGGCATCCCGACGGGGACCGCTCCGCGCACCGCGTCCACGACGCGCAGCAGGAGGCGCGCGCGGCCGGCGAGCTCGCCTCCGTAGGAGTCGGTGCGATGGTTGCTCAGCGGCGAGAGGAACTCGTGCAGCAGGTAGCCGTGGGCGGCGTGGATCTCGATCATGTCGAAGCCCGCCTCGACGGCGCGCACGGCGGAGGCGGCGAAGGCCTCGACGATCTCGTCGATCCCCGCCTCGTCCAGGGCGGTGGGCTCCGTGAGCTGGTCGTAGGCGATCGCGGAGGGGGCCACGGTCTCCCAGCCGCCGTCGGCACCTGCGATGGAGGCGCCGGGGTGCGGGGTGCCCCACTCGGGCTCCGTGGAGGCCTTGCGCCCGGCGTGGGCGAGCTGGATCCCGGCCGCCGCGCCGAAGGAGTGGATCAGGTCCACGATCGGGCGCAGCGCCTCGCGCTGGGCGTCGTCCCACAGGCCGAGGTCCTGCGGGGAGATGCGCCCCTCGGGGACCACGCCGGTGGCCTCGAGGATCACGGCGCCGGCGCCACCGCGGGCGAAGGAGCCGTAGTGCATGAGGTGGTAGTCGGTGGCGGCGCCGTCGCCGGCGGCGACGGAGTACTGGCACATGGGCGGCACCCAGATGCGGTTGCGGACGGTGAGGTCGCGCAGGGTGATCGGGGCGAGCAGGTGCTGGGACATGGAGGGGCCTCCGTGGGTCGGGGTCGGTCGGGCCGGCGACGCTCCGTGCGGGGCGCCGAGCGCGGCGACGTCCGCGACGCTAGTGCGGCCCGACATGCGCACGCCAATAGCGGGACCTATGGGAGGTATCCCTCCTCCTATGTCGTGAGGTCATCGGCGCGGCTATCCTCGGCGCTGTGACGACCTCCACTCTCGCCCCCGTCCAGGACCTCAACCTGCTGCGCACCTTCCTCACCGTGCATCGGGCGGGCTCCTTCACCGCGGCGGCCCCCGCGCTCGGGCTCACCCAGCCCACTGTCACGGCGCAGATTCGCAGTCTCGAGGAGCAGCTGGGGCGCCAGCTCTTCCAGCGCCTGCCGCGCGGGGTGGAGCCCACAGCTTTCGCCCGGGAGCTCGCCGAGCGGATCTCCGGGCCGCTGGACGATCTCGACGTGGTCGCGGGCGGGAACTGCGAGCTCGACGGGCGCACCGCCCCGGTGCACCTGGCAGGGCCCCCTGAGCTGCTGTGCTCGCACGTGCTGCCCGCGCTCGCACCGCTGGTGGCGGGCGGGGTGCGCGTGTACATGGCGACCGGGGAGGACGAGGAGCTGCTCGAGCAGCTGCGGGAGGGCCGGCACGACCTGCTGATCACCGCCCAGCGGCCGCGCGGCCGGGCACTCTCGGTCACGAAGCTCGCGGAGGAGGAGCATCTGCTGGTCGCCGCCCCGGCCTGGGCCGGACGCGTCCAGGCGCGCGGGGAGGGCGTGCCGGTCTGCGCGGCGCTCGAGGCGGTCCCGCTGGTCTCCACGGCCGACGACATGCCCGTGGTGCGCCGGTACTGGCGCACCCACTACGGCAAGCAGCATCCGGCGGTGGGCCCGGCGCTGACGGTGCCGTCCCTGCACGCAGTGATCGCCGCGGTGCGGGCAGGGGCCGGCTACTCGGTGCTGCCGCGCTCGCTGTGCGCGGCGGACCTCGCCGCGGGTTCGCTCGTGCAGCTCGAGGAGCCCGAGCGCCCGCGCACCACGACGATGCTGCTCGTGCAGCGCCCCGGCGCCGAGCAGAACTCCGCGACAGGGCAGGTGGCGGAGGCACTCCTGGAGGCGGCTCGGACGGCGGAGCATCCTCGCCTCGCGCCCGCGTGACCGGGACCACGAGGCCCATACTGGGGGCATGACGAGGAACACCGTTCGACGACGAGTCCTGATCACCGGAGCGACCGGAGGGATCGGCTCCCATCTGGCCCGCACGCTGGCGGAGGCCTACGAGCTCGTCCTCCACGGGCGCGATCCGGATGAGGCGCCGCCGGGGCGGGAGCTGCGCCTCGCCGACCTCGCGGACCTCGCGGAGGTGACGGCGCTCATGGACGGCGTCGACACCGTCGTGCACATGGCCGGGGCCTCCTCGCCGGAGTCGAGCTGGGAGGCGGTGCTCGAGGCCAACATCGTCGGCGTGCGCAACGTGCTCGAGACGGCGCACCGGGCCGGCGTGCGGCGCGTGGTGCTGGCCTCCTCGAACCATGCCTTCGGGATGTACGACCGCCACGAGCTGTGGCCTGTCTACCCCGATCAGCCGCCGCGGGCGGACTCCCTGTACGGGGTCTCGAAGGTCTTCGGCGAGACCCTCGGCCGCTTCTACCACGACGAGCACGGCCTGGACGTGATCTGCCTCCGCATCGGCTGGTTCAGCGAGGACCCGCTCGAGGCGGAGGAGGAGATCCTGCGCGCCATGTGGCTCAGCCCCAGGGACTGCACCGAGGTGGTGCGGTGCGCGATCGAGGCGGAGGTCCGCTTCGGGCTGTACTACGCCATCTCCGACAACCCCGACCGACGCTGGTCGATGACGAACACCCATCTCGAGCTCGGCTACCGTCCCCGCGACGCCTGGACCTCCCTGCCCGGTGCGAGAGAGCACGTCGTCGAGGGAGGCGCCCCGGTGCGGGACTCCTGGCCGCGCGGCTCATGAGCGGCGCCCAGGAGCCGCGCTCCTCCCCCGCCCCTCGCCCCTCTCCCCCGCAGGCCGCGTCGGCAGCACCCACGGCGATGCCGTCGACATCGGAATCATCCGCGTCGGAGTCCTCGGCGACGGAGCCATCGGCGATGTCCTCATCGGCGATGCCGCCGCCGACGCCGTCGGGCCGCTCGGCGACCGCCGTCCGCGCGGCCCACGGCACACGGGTCGCCGTCGCGATCCTCGTCCTGGCGGCCCTGCTCACCAGCACCCTCACCGCGATCCGGGACGGCTCCCTCGCCCAGCACCTCTCCTTCTTCACGAACCAGTCCAACCTCGCCTTCGCCCTCCTGCTGCTGGCCGGGACTGCGCTGTCCCGGCGACGGCGACCGCCGTGGTGGGACGACCTGCGCGGCGCGGCCACGTTCTACCTCGTGATGACCGGGATCATCTACGCGCTGCTGGTCGCGCCGCTGGACGAGCTGCTGCGCTGGGACATCGGCTGGACGGGGATCGTGCTCCACCGTCTCGCCCCGGTCGCGGCGCTGCTGGACTGGCTCCTGACCCCGCGGCGCCGCACCCCGTCGGCCCGGCGGGTCCTGGGCTGGCTGACGTATCCGATCGTGTATCTCGTCGCGACCTGGCTGCGCGGGGGCGTGACCGGCTGGTACCCCTACGCCTTCCTCGACCCGACCGCCTCGTCCTGGCCGCAGGTGCTGGCGACGACCGGCGTGGTGCTGCTCGCCTTCCTCCTGTTCGCGGCGCTCGTGCACCTGGCGGAGGCCCGGCTGCGCAGGAAGGAGGTCCCGGCGGGGCACCTGGAGGGCTCCCTAGGATGAGGCCATGAGCCTGCCGATCCTCGACCCCACCGGACTCGAACCCCGCTCCGCGACCGACGAGCTGCGCGAGCGCTCGCCGCTGGCGCGCACGCCCGACGGGACCTGGGTGGTGCTCGGCCACGCCGAGGCGCTCGCGGTCGTCGAGGACGCGGAGAGCTTCTCCTCCGGGGTCTCGCGCTTCCTCCAGGTGCCGAACGGCCTCGACGGCGCCGAGCACGCCGCGATGCGCGCGGCGACCGATCCGTTCTTCGGTCCCGAGGAGATGGCCCGCCTCGCCCCCGTGCTGCGCGAGGTCGCCGGCGGCCTCGTGGAGGAGCTGCTGGACGGGGTGGGAGCGGCCGGCACGGAGATCGACGCGGTCGCGGCGCTCGGCGCGGTGTTCGCGGTGCGCGGGCAGACCACGTGGCTGGGCTGGCCCGCCATGCTCGAGCCCGAGCTGCTGCAGTGGATGTCCGACAACCACGAGGCCTCGCGCTCGGGAGAGCTGGAGCGGACCCGCGAGGTCGCCGAGCGCTTCGACGCGATCATCCGCTCGGTGCTCGCACCGCGTCGGGCCGCCGAGCAGGACGCGCCGGAGGATCCGACCACCGCGCTGCTGCGACTGCGGGTGCCGCTGCCGGATCCCGAGGTGCCGGGCTCGACGGAGCGGGCGCTGCACGAGGAGGAGATCGTCTCGATCCTGCGCAACTGGACCGGCGGGGACCTCGGCTCGATCGCGCTGTGCACCGGGGTGCTGCTCCATGCCCTCGCCCATGCCCCCGCTCTCGCGGATCGGGTGCGGGACGGCTCGGACGAGGAGGCGACCGCGATCATCGACGAGCTGCTGCGCATCGACGACCCCTTCGTCTCCACTCGACGGGTCGCCACCTGCCCCGTGCCCCTCGCCGGTCGCGAGATCGGTGCGGGCGAGCGGGTGCTGGTGCACTGGACCTCGGCCAACCGTGACGGTCGGGTCTTCCCAGATCCGGAGGCGCTGGACCCCGCGGGGAACGCGGAGCGGAACCTGGTCTACGGCGCCGGTCCCCACGTCTGCCCGGGCCGTCCCCTCGCGACGCTCGAGCTGCTCACGCTGCTGAAGGCGCTGCTCTCCGCGGCGGACGTGCGCCCCGGCGAGACGCCCGGCGAGCGGGAGATCGCGCCGGTGGGCGGCTGGGCACATGTCCCGGTGGTGCTGGTGCCGCGGGGCTGAGCGCCGTCGCCGCGCGGCAGGGCGGGGGTGCTCCGCACCTGCGCGCGGGCCCTGCGCGGCCGACGGCCGGCGCCGGCGCACCACGAGATCGAGAGGTCAGTCGTGCCCCTCGGCGATGAGCGAGTCGAGCTGGGCGATGCCGGCGGAGTCGCCCTGGACGGCCACGCGCTGCTCCTCGCCCTCCAGGTGCGCGAGGGCCTGCTCGCGCCCCCAGGCCCACAGGTCCAGCGCCTGCGCGGTGCCGGCGGCGCGGGCCCGCGGCAGGTCGCCGGGAGCCTGTCCGTCGGGCAGGAGGCGACCGACGGGGGCGTCGAACTCCTTCCCGTCACGGGGACGGGTCCCGCTCCAGCGGCTGATCTCCAGCATCCGGGCGGTGCCGCCCTCGGGCACGATCTCGACGACGGCGACGGGACGCGTCTCGGCCCAGCCGGGGATCCACTCGAAGCCGGCGGGCCACATCACCTCGAGCACATGGGCGAGCCCGTCGGCCGCGACCTGCCGCGGGATCGGGGTGACGGAGCGGCCGGCTGTGAGCTCGGCGTCGACGCGATGGATCGTCGCCTCGTGGGTCTGCATGCGGCGGGTGATCCCCACGCCCTGGACGGCGGAGTACCAGAACCAGGCGGGCTCGTCGTCGGCGCGGGCGACGAGCTGGGACAGCAGCGCCTCGGTCGCACTCGCGCGGCGGGCGAGGAGGGCGTCGCGCTCGGCGGGCCGCGCGTCCTTGCCCTCCTCGATCGCCATGACCTGCTCCTCGGCGGTCGCCCCGGACTCGAGGATCGCCGCCCAGAACTCGTGGACCTCGGCGAGGTGCCACAGCAGGTCGTCGGCGGTCCAGTCGGGGCAGGTGGGAACGCTCTGCTCGGGGTCGACGGAGGTGAGGGCGGCGACGGACCGCTCGGTCTCCTCGCGGATGTGGGCGACGGCATCGATGCTCATGGCCCCATCGAAGCACCCCGGGGTGACGGACGACACCCCGTTCCCCCGCAGGGACCTTGAACTCACATACCCCTTGGGGGTATAAATGGAGACAGTTCGATACCCCTTGAGGGTATACCCGGATCATCACGAGGAGAGTTCCATGAGCGCGACCACGATCGACTTCCAGGTCACCGGCATGACCTGCGGCCACTGCGAGATGTCCGTCCGCGAGGAGGTCGGCGAGGTCCCCGGCGTCACCGGCGTCGAGGTCAGCCACGAGACCGGCCTGCTCCGCGTCGGCTCCGACGCCGCGGTCGACGAGGCCGCCGTGCTCGCCGCCGTCGAGGAGGCTGGCTACTCCGCCGTCCGCGCCTGAGACCTCCGAGGGTCGCCCCGCGGCAGAGACGTCGCCCTGCGCGGCCCTCCCGTCCCGCGGCGGCCGGTCCCCACCGGCCGCCGCGGACCCGCCCCAGCCCCTCATACGACGCGGTCGCAGCCCGCGAGGAAGAAGCCCCAGGATGAGCACCAGAGAGGCCCCGCGGCCGCTCGACGTCGGCATCGAGCTCGAGATCGGCGGCATGACCTGCGCCTCGTGCGCGAACCGCATCGAGCGCAAGCTCAACAAGCTCGACGGCATCAGCGCGTCGGTGAACTACGCGACCGAGAAGGCGCGGGTCATGGCGCCGGAAGGCTACGACCCCCAGCAGCTCGTGACCACGGTCGAGAAGGCCGGCTACACCGCCGCCCTCCCCGCCCCGCCGAAGGAGCGCTCCGAGGGGGAGGACGCCGAGGAGTCGGAGGATCCCGAGCTGCGCTCCCTGCGCCAGCGCCTGATCGGCGCGGCGCTCCTCACGATCCCGGTGATCGTGCTGTCGATGGTGCCGGCGCTGCAGTTCACGAACTGGCAGTGGCTCGTCCTGACGCTCACCTCCCCCGTCGTGGTGTGGGCGGCCTGGCCCTTCCACCGCGCCGCCGCGATCAACCTCCGCCACGGCGCCACGACCATGGACACGCTCATCTCCGTCGGCGTGACCGCCGCCTATCTCTGGTCGCTGTACGCCCTGTTCCTCGGCAGCGCGGGGATGCCGGGGATGACCCATGAGTTCTCGCTGACGATCGGCCGGACCGACGGCGCGGCGAACATCTACCTCGAGGTCGCCGCGGGCGTGACCATGTTCATCCTGCTGGGCCGCTATCTCGAGAAGCGCTCGAAGCGCCAGGCCGGCGCCGCGCTGCGCGCCCTGCTGGACATGGGCGCGAAGGACGTCGCCGTGCTGAAGGACGGCGCCGAGGTGCGCGTGCCCGTCGGCGAGCTCGCCGAGGGAGACCTCTTCGTGGTCCGACCCGGCGAGAAGATCGCCACCGACGGCGTCGTCGAGCAGGGCAGCTCCGCCGTGGACGCCTCGATGCTCACCGGCGAGTCCGTGCCCGTCGAGGTGGGCGAGGGCGACGCCGTCACCGGCGCGACCGTCAACGCCGGCGGCCGCCTCGTGGTCCGCGCGACCCGCGTCGGCGCCGACACCCAGCTCGCCCGCATGGCGCAGATGGTGGAGGACGCCCAGTCCGGCAAGGCCGAGATCCAGCGCCTCGCCGACAGGGTCTCGGGCATCTTCGTGCCGATCGTCTTCGTCATCGCGATCGCCGTCCTCGCCGCCTGGCTGCTGACCGGGAACGGCGCCGAGGCCGCCTTCACCGCGGCCGTCGCGGTGCTGATCATCGCCTGCCCCTGCGCGCTCGGCCTCGCCACCCCCACCGCCCTGCTGGTCGGCACCGGCCGCGGCGCCCAGATGGGCATCCTGCTCAAGGGGCCCGAGGTGCTCGAGTCCACCCGCCGCGTCGACACCGTGCTGCTGGACAAGACCGGCACCGTCACCACCGGGAGGATGACCCTCACCGAGGCGGTCGCCGCCCCCGGCACCGACCCGGCAGAGCTGCTGCGCCGCGCCGGCGCCGTCGAGAACGCCTCCGAGCACCCGATCGCCCAGGCCATCGCGCAGGGCGCTGCCGCCCGGGGGGCGGCGGGGGCCGACGGCACCCTGCCCGAGGTGACCGACTTCGAGAACCTCGCCGGTCGCGGAGTGCGCGGCACCGTCGAGGGCGCCCGGGTCCTCGTCGGGCGGGAGAACCTGTTGGACGGCGTCGCGATGCCCGCCGAGCTCGCCGCCGCGAAGGCGTCCGCGGAGGCCCGCGGCGAGACCGCCGTGGTCGTGGTCTGGGGCGGCGAGGCGCGCGGCGTGCTCGTCGTCGCCGACACCGTCAAGCCCTCCAGTGCCGAGGCCATCACCCAGCTGAAGGGCCTCGGCCTCACCCCCGTGCTGCTCACCGGCGACAACCGCGCCGTCGCCGAGCACATCGCGGCCGAGGTCGGGATCGACGAGGTCATCGCCGAGGTCATGCCCGAGGACAAGATCGCCGAGGTCACCCGGCTCCAGGAGCAGGGCAGGATCGTCGCGATGGTCGGCGACGGCGTGAACGACGCCCCGGCGCTCGCCCAGGCCGACCTCGGCCTCGCGATGGGCACCGGGACCGACGTCGCGATCGAGGCCGGGGACATCACCCTGGTGCGCGGCGACCTGCGCTCCGCCGCCGACGCGATCCGCCTGTCCCGTCGTACCCTCTCCACCATCAAGGGCAACCTGTTCTGGGCCTTCGCGTACAACGTCGCGGCCATCCCGCTGGCGGCGCTGGGCCTGCTGAACCCGATGCTCGCCGGGGCCGCGATGGCGTTCTCCAGCGTGTTCGTGGTCGGCAACAGCCTGCGCCTGCGGTCCTTCCGCAGCCGTGCGCTGGAGAACCCGCAGGCGTCGGCCTCCGCCGCGCCCGAGAACCGTCAGAAGGTCGCGGCCTGACCGCCCGCTCCGCTCTCCCCGACCGCCCGCCCCAGGAGGACCCCATGACCACCATCGATCCCATGGCCGCCGTCGACGGCACCGCCGAGGCGGAGGCTCCCGTGACGGGCGCCGCGGAGGCCGGTGCCGCCGAGGGCCACGAGCACCATCATGGCTACATCTCCGACAAGTCCCGCTATCTCGCGCGGCTGAAGCGGATCGAGGGCCAGGCCCGGGGTCTGCACCGGATGGTCGACGAGGAGAAGTACTGCATCGACATCCTCACGCAGATCTCCGCGCTGAAGAGCGCGCTGGACGGCGTGGCGATGGGCCTGCTGGACGACCATTTGCAGCACTGCGTCCTGGATGCGGCCCGCTCCGGCGGCCCCGAGGGCGAGGAGAAGCTCAAGGAGGCCTCTGCCGCGATCGCCCGGCTCGTGCGCTCCTGACAGGACGGCTTCGGGGTCGGCGGAGCCGGGCATCGCCTGGTGACGACGTGGCGCCGATCACACGCTCGGACGGAGCGGACGCGACATACCGCCTCTGACCGACGCACCGCGAGGGACGAGGAGCACACCGATGCATGGAGCCGCCGCTGAGCCGTCTCACGGCGACAACGTGCGCACAACGCCCCGAGGACATCGGGAGGGGATCCTCGACGGCGCGTCGGAGATGTTCGCCGAGCACGGGACAACGTCTGCCTGTCCGGCTGCGGCCTGACGACGGCGCCCCGAGCCCCGGCCACGGGGACCCCGATCCGGATCGCCAGGCCCACCGCGCCTCCTGAGAGCGTGCCGCGCGACGCTCAGGACCGCAGACGTGAGAGGGCATCCTCGAGCGTCACGAGCTCGGCCTGCCGATCGCCGACCAGGAGGGCGAGGACCGTGCGCATGTGCTCGGTCCGCTCGTCGGCGACCGCATCCTCGCCCACCGCGGCGCGGACGTTGTGGGCATAGGCGTCCCGGGCGGTCTGGGCGATGCAGGCATGGGTCGAGACGCCGGCGATCAGCACCCGGTCCACTCCCAGGTTCCGGAGCCTCAGGGCGAGGTCGGTGCCGAACCAGGCGCTGTCGCGGGTCTTCTCGACGCCGGTCATCCCGGAGGTGTCCAGCTCGTGCACCACAGCGGTGCTCGGATCACCGTGGAACAGGTAGCCGTGGTCGTCGTCGAGCATGCTCAGCGTCCAGGTGGAGCGATCGCGACTGTGCTCGGTCGTGACCAGCAGGATCGGGGCCCCGGCCTCGCGGGCTCCGTCCGCGAGCGCCCCCACCGCGGCGAGGACGTCGGCGCGGGCGACGGCGAGGCCGGGAGCCTCGAAGAAGGCCTCCTGCAGGTCGACGAGCAGCAACGCGGTGCGCAGCGTCGTTCCCTGTTCCGCGGTGCGCGTCGTGCGGTCCGCGCTCACGGGGTCGGGCTCCCTCCCGTCACGGCGAGGGTCTCCCCGAGCACGTAGCTGGACTCGGAGGAGGTGAGGAAGACGTAGGCCGGCGCGAGCTCGGTGGGCTGGCCGGCGCGGCCCAGCGGCGTGCTCTTGCCGAACTCCGGCAGCGCCTCCTTGGGCTGTCCGTCGGAGACCTGGAGCGGGGTCCAGATCGGGCCCGGCGCGACCGCGTTGACGCGGATGCCGCGCGGAGCGAGCTGCTGGGCGAGCCCCTTGGTGAAGGTGTTGATCGCCGCCTTGGTGGAGGCGTAGTCCACGAGCGTGGGCGAGGGTTCATAGGCCTGGACCGAGGTCGTGTTCACGATCGTGGAGCCGGCGGGGAGGTGCTTCAGCGCCGCCTTGGTGATGCGGAACATCGCGTGGATGTTGACCGCATACGTGTCCTCCCACTGCTGGTCGTCGATCTCCTCGAGGGACTCGACCGCGATCTGACGACCCGCATTGTTCACGAGGGCGTCGAGACCGCCGAGCCCTTCCACCGCGTCCTCGACGAGCCGGCGGCAGAACTCGGGATCGGCGAGATCGCCGGGCAGCAGCACGGCGGTGCGGCCGGCCTCCCGGATCACCTCGGCGATGCGCTGCGCGTCCCGCTCCTCCTGGGGGAGGTAGTTCAGGGCGACGTCGGCGCCCTCGCGGGCGAAGGCGATCGCGACCGCTGCGCCGATGCCGGAGTCGGCGCCGGTGATCAGCGCGCGGCGGCCCTCGAGGCGGCCGGTGCCGCGGTAGGACTCCTCGCCGCGGTCGGTGCCGGGGATCAGCTCGGCGTCCAGTCCGGGCTCGGGCTGGTCCTGCTTCGGCGGGGTGATCTCGGGGAAGCGCGTGACGGGGTTCGTGAAGGTGAGCTGGTCGGCCATGGGTTCTCCTCGGTAGAGGTGGCGGGTGTTCGCGGCGGTGCGACGGGAGCGGTTCAGGGGATCGTCGGGGCGGAGGCGATCGTCGGGTCGAGGACGACCTTGATGCAGCCGTCGTGCTTGCGCTGGAAGAGGTCGTAGCCCACGGCCGCCTCCTCCAGAGGAAGCCGGTGGGTGACCAGGTCGCCGACGCCCAGGGGATCCGCGGGGTCCTCGACCAGCGGCAGCAGCGCGTCGGTCCAGACCCGCACGTTGCACTGGCCCATGCGCAGCTGGAGCTGCTTGTCGAACATCGTCAGCAGCGGCATGGGGCTGGCCGCGCCGCCGTAGACGCCCGAGAGGGAGACGGTCCCTCCGCGGCGCACGAGGTCGATGGCGGTGTGCAGGGCGGCGAGCCGGTCCACCCCGGCGCGCTCCATGAGCGGCTGCGCGACCGCGTCGGGAAGCTTGCCGGCGAGGGTCTGGGCGAGACCGGCGACCGGGCTGCCCTCGGCCTCCATGCCCACGGCGTCGACGACGGCGTCGGGCCCGCGCCCCTGGGTGCGCTCGCGGATCTCGCCCACGGCGTCCTCGTTCAGGTCCAGCACCTCGATGCCGTGACGCTCGGCCATGGCCCGGCGCTCGGGGACGGGATCGATGCCGAACACGCGCGCCCCCAGGTGGCGCCCGATCCGGGCCGACAGCTGGCCGACAGGTCCCAGGCCGATCACCGCGAGGGTGCGGTGCGCCGGGACACCGGCGTACTGCACGGCCTGCCACGCGGTGGGGAGGATGTCGCTGAGGAAGAGGTAGTTGTCGTCGGGCAGCTCGGTGCCGACCTTCATCAGACCGTAGTCGGCGTGCGGCACCCGGAGGTGCTCGGCCTGACCGCCGGGGACCTGGCCGTAGAGCTTCGAGTAGCCCAGCAGCGCGGCTCCCGTGCCGCGCTCGGTCACCTGGGTGGTCTCGCACTGGGAGGGGAGCCCCTGCCCGCACATGGCGCAGTGCCCGCAGGAGATCGTGAAGGGGACGACGACCCGGTCCCCGGGGCGCACCCCGGTCACCTCGGAGCCGACCTCCTCGACGATCCCCATCGGCTCGTGCCCGATCACGTCGCCGGGTGTCATGAACGGTCCGAGGACCGAGTACAGGTGGAGGTCGGAGCCGCAGATCGCGGTGGAGGTGATGCGGACGATCGCGTCGGTGGGCTGCTGGAGGATCGGGTCGGGCACGGTCTCGACGCTCACGTGCTCGGTGCCCTGCCAGGTCACTGCTCTCATGGTCCCGCCTTCCGGTGGTGATCTCGGGGGTGTGGTTCCACGCTAGGGGCGCCGTCGGTCCCCGTCCGCAGTGTCGACCGAAAGGTCTGCGTCGGCGGCAGCTCGGGAACGGGGGCGATGACGACGTCGTGCACCTTCCAGTCGAGCTCCTCGATCCGGTCGCGCAGCGCGGCGATCCGGTCGAGGCTCGGCTCGGTCCCCGCGGCGGGGACCACGAACACCTCGGCATGGAAGACGTGCCCCTCGTCGCGGACCCGGGCCGAGGCCTCCCCCACCCAGGACTCCTCCTCCGCCCGCTCCTCGATCCGGCGCGTCAGCGGATGCGGTGCGGAGTCGTCGAAGGTCCGCGCCTCGGCGTCGGTGAGCCCGCCGATAGAGCTGCGAAGGTTCTTCACCCCGTCATGCAGGATCGAGAGGGACACCAGCAGCGCGGCGGTCGCATCCGCCCACCAGAGCCCGAGCCCCACCCCGATCACACCGGCGATGGTGGCGACCGCGGTGGACCAGTCTGCCTTGCTCATGTCGGCATCGGCGAACAGCACCTTGTCGTGCAGCGTCTCGGAGAGCGCGAGCTTCTTGTACCCCAGGAACACCGGGCCGATGCTGGTCACCACCATCACGGCGACCATCAGCCAGCCGGACCAGATCGCGTGGCCGAAGAGGACGGTCAGTCCGATCGGCGGCCTTTCGACGGTCACCAGGGTCATCACCGAGTCGATCGCGAGATAGCCGCCCATCGTGAGCAGCGCGATCGCGGCGACCAGGTGGGCGACCCCGATCGAACGGTGGAAGCCATAGGGGTGGTGGCGGTCGGGCCTCTTGCGGATCCGTCGCGCCGCGACGAGGAAGGCGATCGGGGGCAGCAGCGAGAGCATGTCCTCCGCCCAGGCGGCCCGCATCGCCTGGGACTGCCCCGCGACGAGCGCGACCAGCGCGACGGTCGCCGCCATCCAGGCCAGAGTGATCCACTCGAGGCGTCGGGCCCGGCGCAGCGTCTCGCGCTGCTCCTCGCCGAAGGCGTCGTGGCCCGACCCCGTCGCCTCCTCGCCGCCCTCGCCCTCGGAGCCGTTCACAGCTCGCCCTCGCGCTCGGCGAGGAATCGCTCGATGTCGATCATCAGCGCGTTCTCCCCCGGCTGCACGCCGACGACGATCTTCACCTCGGCGCCGTCGGGCCCCGTGGTCGTGGTGTAGGGGCGCGTCGTGGCGATCTCGGAGGTCCAGGGGACGTCGGAGGCGAGCCCGCCGACGACCACGTCGAGCTGTCCCTCCCGCATCATCGCCGCCAGGGTGTTCTCCCCTGCCGGCACCCACTCGACCTCGGCGTCGATAGTCTCGGCGTAGTCGGTGAGCAGCTCGACCTCGGAGCCGCCGACGGTGCCGTCCGGGGCCACGTCGGTCCAGGGCCGGTTCTCGCTGACACCCACCCGGAGCACACCGTCCCGGGCCCGGTCGAGGGTGCGCTGGGGATCCGCGGGGAAATCGCCCTGGCAGCCGCCCAGGAGGACCGTCGCCGCCGCGACGAGCAGCAGCGCCGTGGGCCGTCGGGGAATGGTCATGCCCGCGTCTCCGTCTCCTCGTGCCCTCCGTGCGCGTCGCCGCGCACCGCTCGTCTCCGCACCGCTGTCCTGTCTCACCTGCCTCATGGGCGCGACCCTAATGAGCTCGACCCTACTCAGCGCGGGCCGCGCCGGGCCGTCCGATCGGTCCAGGCCTCCTGCCTGCAGGGGCGCCGCGCCCGGTTGACCGTCGTGACGACGGGGCATGGGATGGGACGTGCCGACGCCGTCCTGACGACGGTGCCGCACGACCATCGACGAACGACCGGAGAGAGGGACGATGATGAACCACGCCGACGACGGTGGACGGATCACCGGGACGAAGGACAAGAACTACGACCTGATCTGGTTCGCGGAGCAGTGCCTGTCCAACGCCCTGCGTCTGGAGACCTACCGCACCGACGCGGAGGAGGCCGGCGACACCGAGCTCGCCGACCTGTTCGGCAAGGCGCAGAGCGACAGCACGAAGGGTGCGGAACTCGCCAAGGACCTGCTCGCACGGCGTCTCGACGCCCGCTGACCCACCCACCCGCGTCGGCACGCCCGGCCCCTGTCCTCGCGCGCCGACCGGGCCGGCCCCGGCAGCGCTCCCGGACGAGCGATGCCGGGGCCGGGCCGCGTCGGCGTCCCGCACGGAGACCGACCATGCGGTAGGGATCCTCACGGGCCGCCACCGATGCAGCCGGGAGGAGGCCGTCGAGCTCCCAAGACGGCCTCGAACACCGCAACGTCACGTGGAGCGAGCTGGCGGCCCAGCTCGTCGCCTCGATGAGTTCCGCGCCCTCGACCACGTCGTTCGAGACGCAGGAGCGCGGTTCGTCCCCGGGTGGGCTAGGCTCCGGGTGAGGTCTAGCAGGAGGCCTCTCCGCCAGCGTGCACGAAACGGCCTCCTCTCATGCCCCACTCCCTCTCCGTGACGGTCCATGTCGATCTGGACCTCCACGAGGTCGTCCTCTCCATCGCCGGATGCCTCACCGTCCGGACCTACGATTCCGTGCTCCCCATCGTGGCCCAGGCCCGGGGTCTCGAACCCGCTCCGCGCCTCACCCTGGACCTCCTGGACATGCAGCACATCGACGTCGATGGGCTCCTCCCCCTGCGTCAGGCGATCGACCTCGCCGATCCCGAGCAGGCGGTGCCCATGAGCATCAAGGCACCCGAGACGCTCCCGTCGTGCCCGCTCAGCCCCGCCGCCCCGAGGGCCGACGGCTCGGACTCGCCGCCGCTGCAGCTCCACCGGCGGACCGATGCCCCGGCGACCGCTGGATCCGACGATCCCCGACGGCTCCCGTCCGCCGCGGCGAGCCCGACGATCCTCACCGAGCGCGCCCGTCGGGGCATCGCACCGCGCAGCAGGCGGGAGGAGATCCTCGCCGGGGCCGCCGAGATGTTCGCCGAGCACGGCTATCACGGGGCGAGCCTGCGCGACATCGCCGGCCACATCGGGATCTCCCATCCGGGGCTCATGCACCACTTCCCCTCGAAGGACAGCCTGCTCCACACGGTCATCGACTCCCTCGAGGACCGCACGCAGCGGACCCTCGAGGAGGTCGAGCGGCTGAGCGTCGAGCCTGAGGCGCTCATGCAGGAGCTCGCGGCAACCTGGCACCCGGGGGCCCTGCACGTGCGGCTGCTGGCCACGCTCGCCGCCGAAGCGGTCAGCGGCGATCACCCGGGACGCTTCCGCATGGCGCGGCTGCGACGCGTGCACGAGAACATCTTCGAGCAGTGCTTCACCGCCTACGGCGAGCAGGGGATGCTGCGCAGGGGCGTCGATCCCGGCTTCGCCGGCAGGGCGCTGCTCGGACTCGTGCTGAACCTGGCCGTCCGCGAGAAGACGGTGCGGGCGATGCAGGGTCCGACCCATGACGACGGTCCCGTCCAGGAGCTCGCCCGGATGATGCGCTCGTTCCTCTCGAAGGACGCCGTGGGCTGACCCGGAGGTGCCGCGTCGGGCCGCGTCGGGCCGCGTCGGGCCTCGTCGGGAGCCGTCTGGTCGCCCGCCCGGGTGGTCCACTCCGAGGGTGTTCCCCGGCGCGGCCCAGCCGGGCTGGCTAGAGTGACCGAGGCCGCTCACTCCGCGAGAAAGTCACCGATGCCTGCACCGACCGCCCTCACCGCCACCGCCCTGCACGCCGGACATCCCGGCGAGGCCGTGCTCAAGGGGGTCGACCTCGAGCTGCGCGCCGGGCAGGGGCCGCTGGGCCTGCTCGGAGCCTCGGGCGCGGGCAAGACCACGCTGCTGGCGGCCCTCGCCGGGGAGCACCGCCCCAGCTCCGGCCGCGTCCAGTGGGAAGGGCGGGACGTCGCGAAGCTGCGGGGGAAGGACAGGCGCCGCTTCCGCGCCGCCGTCCGCTTCGTCTCCCAGTACGCGATGACGATCACGGACCCTCGCGAGACCGTCGGCTCCCGCCTCCAGCTCGCCGCGAAGGAGGCCCGCAAGGGCGGCCGCACCCACTCCGTCTCCCCCGCCGAGACGCTGGAGAGCGTCGGGCTCGAGGAGCGCTTCCTGCCCCGCACCATGCGCACCCTCTCCGGCGGCGAGATCCAGCGCGTCGCCCTCGCGACCGCGCTGTCGACCCGGCCCGAGCTGCTCGTCCTGGACGAGCCGCTGACCGCCGTGGACCCCAACACCCGCGCCCGCCTCGCCCGCTCCCTCGGCGCGACCATCGAGCGCCTCGGCATCGGCGCGCTCATCGCCTCCCACGACCTCGAGCTCCTGCAGCGGCTGTGCCCCGAGATCGCGGTGCTCGGCCGGGGCCGGATCCTCGCCCGCGGCCCGCTGGCCGAGGTGCTCGCCGATCCCGAGGACGAGGAGATCCGCGAGCTCGTCGCGGCCCATCCCGTGGCCGTGCAGCGCTTCGCCTGAGCGCGGCGTCGCCGGCCCCATGCCCCTGCTCGCTGGCCCTCCTCGACGCCCCTCGCTGTTCCCTCGCTCACAGCACGGCCTCCCGAGTTGGACAGCGGGCGTCGCGAGGGTAGAGTTCTTCTCTGTCGGCGCCATTAGCTCAGTTGGTTAGAGCAGCTGACTCTTAATCAGCGGGTCCGGGGTTCGAGTCCCTGATGGCGCACCCGAGGAAGAAGCCCCACCGGTCACCCGGTGGGGCTTCTTCGTGTCCCGGAACAGTCCGAGGCCATCGACGAGGTCCCCTACGGACACGTCGTGATCAGGCGCCGCTGATCTGGTCGGCCGTCCCTCAACGGCCGGGACGTGCAACCCTGTGAGCCGGAGATCGGGCGACGTCAGGGCCGAAGGCCCAGCACGATGCCGAGGGCAGCACCGAGCAGGAGGCCTGCTCCGGCGGTGATCAGCACACTGCCGGTGAGGGGCAGCAGGATGCCGATGGACAGCGCGAAGCCGATGATCATTCCGAAGGGCAGCCATGTGGCGTCGAAGGGGCGGCGTTTCTGCGGCATCGTCGAACTCTCCGTTCTGTCGGCTCTCTCCGACGTGATCGAACTGCCCCCGGACGACGGCCTTCACGCGGTGGCCACGTCGGAGGAGGAGGCGCGGACCCGCCGGACGTGGGACGGGCTAACGTCCCGGATAGGCACTGTCCGAGAGCAGCGTCGCGAGGTGCACCGCGTTGGCAGCAAGAGCGTTCGTCGTCGACGCCACGGCCTCCGGCGTCTTCGCGAGGTCCTTGTAGTCCCGAGGATTCATCGCCTCGCTGTTCCAATAGGTGCCACCCTGCGCGGGGATCGTGAAGCCGATGTCGTTGAGCGCCTGGAACGAGTCGGCGATGATCTTGTGGGCGCCGTCCTCGTTGCCCACGACGGCCACCACTGCCGTCTTGCCGTACATCGCCGGGCGGCCGTGCGCATCCGTCCGATACAGTTCGGCGTCCAACCGTTCGAGAACCCGTTGGGCGACGCTGGACATGTGGCCGAGCCAGGTCGGGGTCGCGAACACGAGGATATCGGCGGAGCGCACTCGATCCGCGATCGCCGGCCACTCGTCCCCGCCGCCCATGTCCTCCTCGACCCCGGGCCGCACGTCGAAGTCGACCACACGCACTACGTCGCCATGCACACCGTGCGTGCCGAGCTCGTCGAGGACCTGCCGGGCCATGACATCGCTGCTCGATACCGCCGGCGACGCCTTGAGCGTGCAGACCAGGGCGATTGCTTCCAAACTCTTCGTCATCGGTGGCTCCTCGAACAGTCGGTTCAATGGTCGGTCGACCAGCGGTCGTCAACGGGCTCGGGCACCCCGGCGCGCTCGCGAGGGCTCTCGCTGCAGGTACGCCGACGACTCTCCGATCCCGGAGTCCTCGCCCGGGCGCACCAGGCGCGCGAGCTGTCAGGAACCCTGGCCGCTGTTGCGGCCGCCCTCGCGCTTCGCCTCGGCCGGCTGCGCCTCTGCGCCACTTCGCCCGGCCTCGCTGGGATCGGCGGCGTTCTGCTCGCCGAAGCTGCCGGAGCTGGCCCGGCCGCCCTCCTGACCGACCTCGCTGGGATCAGCAGCGTTCTTCTCGCCGAAGCTGCCGGAGCTCTCCTGGCCGCCCTTCTGAGCCTGCTGTTCTGTATCGCTGCGGTTGCCGACCTGTCCGGGGTTGTTCTGATCAGCCATCGTGATCTCCTCTTCCGGTGAGCCGACCCTGAGGCCAGCTGAGCCATCTGCTCGCCTTCGACCGTAGGCCGACCGGCGGACGATGCACAGGCCGTGAACCGAACGGAAGGGCGAACGGAAGAGGGCCTCCTCCATACCGCGTCGCACGCCCTTCGCACGCCTTCATGCGTCGACGGCCTCTCGGGTGCCAGCACCGTCCACGCACAGCCCTCTTTCCGCACGGAACGGGAACAGCTCGAGGTCGATCATGCGGTGAAAGGTGAGACCGTCGGACCGATGGTGCCGCCCGAGCCACAGAGACCGTCGGCGGCGCGGGGACCAGCGCCGATCCCCTAGACTCGTACCTCCCAAGGGAAGTCAGCGCGAGGGCCGGGGAACGGCCCTCAGCGAAGGAGGTCAGCGTGAGGATCGCGGTCACCGGTGCCACCGGAGTGCTCGGCCAGGAGGCCGTCGAGGCGCTCGTCGCCGCCGGGCACGAGGTCACGGGCATCACCCGCCGCGATTCCGGGGTCCCGATCGTCGAGGGCCGCGGCGGTGCCGCCGTGGTCGCCGACGTCTTCGACGCGACCGACCTCGCCCGCGCCTTCCGCGGCCATGACGTCGTGATCAACACCCTCGCCCACGTGCCCGTCGGCATGGCGGGCCTGCGCCCGCTCGCCTGGCGCGAAGACGACCGCCTCCACCTCGAGGCCTCCGTCGCGATCGCGAAGGCCGCCGCCGACGCGGGCGTGCGCAAGCTGATCCAGGAGTCCTCTGTCTTCCTCTACCCGGACAACGGCACCGACTGGATCACCGAGGACCAGCCGCTGTCCGTGCGCAACCAGGCGTTCCGCCCCCGCGTGCGGGAGATGCGGGCGGCGGTGGACTTCGCGACCTCCGGCCGCAGCGCCGTGGTCCTGCGCCTCGGCCAGCTGTTCGGCCGCGACCCGCAGACCACCCATGCGCTGAAGGCAACCCGCGAGGGCGACCCGATCCTGCTGGGCAAGCCGGAGAACTACATCACCCTGCTCCACCACACCGATGCCGGTCTCGCCTTCGTCGCCGCGCTGCGGGCCGACAGCGGCTTCTACAACGTCGGCGGGGAGCCGATCACCCGCGGCCGCTGGGCGAAGGACCTCGCGATGGAGGCCGGGGTCGAGACGCCGGCGAAGTTCTATCCCGAGATCACGCAGGCGATCGTCGGCACCCGGCTCGAGGTGCAGCGGCGCTCGCTGCGCGTCTCCTCGGTGCGGTTCATGTCCGAGACCGGATGGCGGCCGACGGTGGGCCCGTCGACGAAGGGCTGGTCGCGCCGCTGAGCGCGCGGGCGCGGCCGTCGGCAGGAGCGCGGACGCGCCCGACGGGCGCCGCCGAGGCCGGCAGGACAGCTCAGAGCTCGCGGATCACCTTCGCGGGGCTGCCGACGGCGAGGCTCCGCGCTGGGATATCGCGGGTGACCACGGACCCCGCCCCGATCACGGAGTCCTCGCCGATGGTCACGCCCGGCATGATGATCGCTCCCCCGCCGATCCAGACGTTGTCGCCGATGGTGATCGGCTCCGCCGCCTCCCAGCCGTCCCGGCGCGGCCCGGGCTCCAGCGGGTGGATCGGGGTGAGCAGCTGGATGTTCGGGCCGAGCTGGCAGCTGCGGCCGATGCGGATGTCCACGACGTCCAGGGCCGTCAGCCCGAAGTTCACGAAGGTGCCCGCCCCGATGTGGAGACGGCTGCCGTAGTCCACCTGCAGCGGCGCGCGCACGTGCGCGCCCTCGCCGAAGGTCCCCAGCAGCTCGCGGAGGATCTCCTGCGCCCCGTCGGGATCGGCGGGGTACTCGCGGCCGAAGCGGTCGGACTCCTCCAGCGCGTGGCGGAACGCGGCCTGGATCTCGGGGTCGTCGGCGCGGTACCAGTCCCCCGCGAGCATGCGCTCGAGCGGGGTGCGGGGGTCGTTCTCGTCGATCTCGAAGCGCTTCATCGTCCCAGGATAGGGAACCTGCGCGGCGCTCAGCGGGGCAGGCGCATGCCGAGGCTGGGGTCCGAGTCGATGAAGCCGAGGGAGCGGTAGAGGCGCTGTCCCGGCGGATCGGCGAGCAGGGTGATGTACGGGTGCGGGGGCGCGGCCCGCTCGATCCGGTCGATGAGGTCCTCCATCACGGCGCGTCCGAGGCCGCGGCGCTGATGGTCGGGGTCGGTGGCGATGTCGGCGAGGTGGAAGTACCAGGTGCCGTCGCCGAGGGTGCGGCCCATGGCGGCGAGGCCGCCGTCGGCGGTGCGGATCGTGGTCCAGGCCCAGCTGTTCTCGAGCGCGCCGACCGCCTGCTCCGGGGTGCGGGGGCTGAGCCCCGCGATCTCGCGCAGACGGACGTACTCCCCGCTCCCCGGTGCGGCGTGCTCCAGGCGGTAGCCGTCGGGGAGTGCGGCCGGGCCGGCGGCGCCGGGCCCGTCGTCGGCGCCGAGGGCGGGGCTGTCGGGGTCACGGTCGGTCATGGGGCGATCCTGCCAGGTCCGACGGCGATACTGGGACCATGGCCGATTCCCCTGCTCCCCTGCCCGACGACGCCCGCTGCCCCTGCGGGAGCGGTGACGTGCTCGGCGCCTGCTGCGGGCCCGTGCTGCGCCGCGAGCGTCGTGCACCGACCGCCGAGGCGCTGATGCGCTCACGGTACACCGCCTTCGCCGTGCGGGACCTGGAGCACCTGCTGCGCAGCTGGCACCCCACCACCGCCCCCTCGCGGGAGGATCTCGCCGCCTCGCTCGCCGAGGAGGTGCGCTGGCTCCGGCTGGAGATCCACGCGAGCTCGGCGGGCGGTCCCTTCGACGACGCGGGGACGGTGGAGTTCACCACGATCTCGAAGGGGTCGGGCGGCCGCGCTGTCCAGCACGAGATCTCCCGCTTCGTGCGCGAGGACGGGACGTGGCTCTACCTAGACGGTCAGGTGGACTGAGTCCCGACCGGCCGGTCCGCGCGCGCACGGACGCGAGGACGCCCCGGACCCGCTCGGGGTCCAGGGCGTCGCGACGTGGAGCGGCCGTGCTGGGGCCGCGGACGTCAACTGCCGGCGGCGGCGACCTTCTTCTCGGCCCGCTTCGCGGCCTCCTGCAGGATCGCGCCGAGCTCGGCGGCCTGCTTCTCCGCCCCCTTGGAGCGGGGCAGCGAGGACTTCTTCACGGACTTCGCGGCCTTCTTCGCGGAGCGCTCGGTGCTGCGACGCGCTTCCTTCATGGCCGCGGCGACCTTCTCGCCCCGCCTCGGCTCGCGCCGCGAGCGGGCGACCAGCACCGCGATGCCCGCGCCGAGCACGACCACGCCGATGACGCCGCCCACGACCACAGGAAGGGTCGAGTCGGACTTCCCGTCACCGGCGGCCGAAAAACCCTTGACCGAGCCGACGAGCTCGTTCTTCCAGCGGGTCACGGCGTTCTTCGGGCTCACGCGGTCGATCAGCTCATCGATGTCGGACGCGAGGTTGTCCTGACGCCGATAGGCCTCGTCACGCATGTCGTCCAGGCTCTTCTTGTCTGCCACCACTGCCTCCGGGTTGATCAGGGTCTGCTGTGCAGATCGTATCGTGATCGAGAGTACGGGTCGGACGATCAGCCCTTGGTGCGGGCCAGGAAGTCGTCGGCGCCGCCGACGAGCTCCACGTGCCCGGTCTCCACGTCGGCCGTCGCCATCTTCGCGACCTCGGCCGCGAACTCCTCGACCGAGTACAGCCTCCCGGCCGCCTCGCGGCGCTGCTCGAGGGCGCCCGGACGCGCGCGGTCCAGCAGCGTCGCCGTGACGGTGCCCTCGATCATGTCGCCCGAGACGACGACGAAGGTGACGCCCTTGTCGCGCATCTCCGGGAGGCGCTCGGTCAGGGCGGTCTCGCCGGCGCGCTTGGAGCGGGCGACCTGCTCGTACTCGGGCATGGTCTCGACGTCGTCGATGAAGTGGGCCTGGTGGCTGGTCACGAACACGACGCGACCGCCCGCGGGCAGATGCGCGAGGCCGGCCTCGAGCGCGGCGACCTGCGCATCGCGGTTCAGGCGCATGGCGTAGTCCTCGCCGAGGTCCTTCTCCATGCCGCCGGACGCGTTCAGCACCAGCAGGTCGAGCCCGCCGAAGCTCTCGACCGCGGCAGACATGAGCGCCTCGAGGCCCTCGGCCGTGGTGAGGTCCGCGCCCACGGCGACGGCCTTGCCGCCCGCGGCCTCGATCTCTGCGACGACCTTGTTCGCCCTCGGCGCCTTCTGGCGGTAGTTGATGACGACGTTCGCGCCCTCAGCGGCGAGCAGCTTCGCGGTGGCCGCACCGACCCCGCGCGAGGATCCGGTGACGACGGCGGTCTTGCCTGCGAGGGCGCTCATGGGGAACTCCTGAGAGGTCGGGGATCGGTGTCCGTGAAAGGTGGGGCGCGCTGTGCCGACCGGGACCGGTCCGGGCGTGCGCCTCCGACCGTCCGAGCCTACCGGAGCACGTCGACGAGCCGGTTCGGGCGCACCGCGACGCGCCAGCTAGGCTGGCCCGGCGCGCGAGTGGCGGAATTGGCAGACGCGCTGGATTTAGGTTCCAGTGCCCGAGGGCGTGAGGGTTCGAGTCCCTTCTCGCGCACGCATGCTTCTGGCTTTGACCAGCATCGAAGGGTCACCGTTGGGCCCCTCGGGGGTGAGGTGGGCACGAATTGGGCACATCGCCCCTCCGGGTAGGTCTGTCCTACCCCTCCCCCACCATGGCGGCATGAACATGAAGGACTGGCTCCGAGACCTCGAGCGGGAGATCGACCGACGCGTCACCGCCGCGGCTCGGCGAGGACACCTCGTCACTGTCGACGAGCTGCTCGAGACCCGAGTCGCACCGAACGGCGAGCTCGTCCACTTCTCGATCCGCGGGATCCTCGAGGAGGGCGACGGGTCGCAGGACCCGGGCTGGATGGAACCCGCGTGAGCCACGAGCTCTACCTCGCGCACCAGCGCGCCGTGCAGACGATCCACGGCATCGCGATCCGGTACCGGCTCGCACTCATCGGCCCGCGGATCAATGTCGCCCACTCCGAGCTCGATCCGGCCCTTCCTGAGCATTCGATCCGGGTCCGTGCCGGCGACAACGAGCTGCTGATTGACTCCGCCGACTGGGTCGGACGCCGCGCCGAGCTCGACGCGCACGACCTCGTGTGGCTGCTCGAGCACGTCGACCTCCGCGCCGCCCGGCCCCGGCCTGCAGCGCGCCGCTACGACGAGGCGTGGATGGTGGAGGGAGGCGGACCCCGCCCGGCGGTGAGTACGATCGCCCCACTGCACTGCCGACCAGGAGTGAGCATGGACCGAGACAGCCTGATCAAGTACATCAACGCCACCATCGCGAGCGGCGACGCACAGACGTCCGCGCTGGACTACGACGTCGAAGCGATCGCGGACGAGCTCGAGCAGCAAGCTGGGCCTAGCACGGGCGAGAAGGTCGAGGCACCCGTCTTCTGGGCCACGATCCAGAAGCACAAGAAGAACGCATGACCATCACCGAGCCGCTTGGCGGGGTGCTCGTCGCCGCCGCGCTCAGCTGAGCTCAGCCGTAGGAGGCTGGCGCGTCGAGGTGTGGAACGGGTACGGGAGACGGGCGGGCGCAACAGGCACGAGCACGTCAAGAGGCCCCACCGGTGGGTGATCGGGCGCAGTGATGGTGCGTCATGGGTGGCGTCGCTCTCGTGCGAACGCTTGCCCAGTAGCAATCCGTGAGAGCTTCTGGCCAGGTTCGCGGTTACTCGCGACGCGGACGACGTCGTCACGGAACTCCTGGGGGTAGGGAGCGAGCATGATGCACATCCTTCCCTGCAACGCTTCTCAGCGCCACAGATCATGTGACACCTACCCGCGCATCAGTCCCCCCTGCTGCTGAACCTCGCCCTGCTCGCGGCCGGTGGCTGGTACCTCACCGAACGCGGAGCCCGTCCAGTCGTGGAAGACCTGGGAATCGTCGACGAACGGCGACCGGCCTTCGAGGTCTACGCTCCCGAGCGGTTCACCGGACTCGGGGCGAGGCCACGGTGCTGATCGGTGATTCCCAGATCGAACGGGGGCCCTGGTAAGAGGTGCTCGATGCCCCAGTCGCCGTGCGGGGCCAGGGCGGCATGCTCCTCGACGAGGTCACCGCCACGGTGCCCGACACTGTCCACGACGATGCGGAGCGGGTGATTGTCTGGGCGGGATCGAACGACGCCCTGCACGAGCGGACCACGGACGACGCCGGGCAGGACATAGGCGAGCTCCTCGCGGCCGTCGCGGTCGCCGCCCCGGGCGCCGAGCTGGTCGTTCTCCCTGCCGCCGCTGGAGTGGGGCGACGTCACCGCGACGAACACCGCGCTCGAGGCCGTCACCGAGAGGGCCGGAGCGACTATGCTCGACCTCACCCCCGCTCTCGACGGGCAGCTCGCCGACGACGGCGTGCACCGCACCGGGGCCCGGTACGAGACCGTTGCGGAGGCGCTCGCCGCCCTCTGACCAACGGGCCGCCCGGATCGTCGGCCGGCTGGTCCAGTCTCGTCAGGGTCGACCATGCACGTCCTCGGAGCCCCACGCGATAGCCTCGGCCTGCGACCGCACACGGCTCGAGATCGAGGAGAGCGCCCCATGACCCTGTTCGGGCTCGTCCGCCACGGACAGACGGACTTCAACCTGCAGAACCTCTTCCAGGGGTCCTCGGACATCCCGCTGAACGACACCGGGATCGCGCAGGCCCACGCCGCCTTCGACCGGCTGCCCGCCGTGGACTGGGACGTGGTCATCACCTCGCCGCTGCAGCGCGCCGAGCAGACCGGGCGCATCATCGGCGAGGACCACGGCATCCCCTTCGGCGGCACGGAGCCGCGGCTGGTCGAGATCGACTGGGGCGCGGCCGAGGGACAGCCCGTCGAGGAGATGGAGGCCCGCTATCCGGGTCGTTCGTTCCCGGGCCGCGAGGACCATCAGGCCGTCGCCGACCGCGGCTACGACGCGCTCGAGGACCTCGAGACCCGCTACCCCGGCCAGAAGGTGCTGCTGGTCGCGCACGGCACCCTGATCCGCTTCCTGCTCTCGGGCATCATCGAGCGCCCGCTGCCCTCGATCCCGAACGCGACGCTGTCGCTGATCGAGCTCGAGGACACCACCTGGCGGGTGCGGATGATCGCCGGCGAACAGGTCGACCACGCCGTCGAGGTGCCCACCCGGGCGCAGAACCCCCGCTTCATCGTCGACAAGGCGCAGCTCGCGCCGCACACCACCGCCGGCGCCACGGGCGCCGCCACCACCGCACCGATCCCGGGAGGGAACGCATGAGCAGCCGCACCGCCGTGGACTCCGAGGGCTCCTGGTTCGATCCGGAGCGCATCTCCGACCTGCGCCGTCACCTGCCGATCACCTACGTCGACGTGGTGCCGGTGCGCACTGACGTGGACGGGGCCGTGGCCGAAGTGGGGCTGCTGCTGCGCGCCTCGGGCGCCGGCCAGATCGTGCGTTCGATCGTCTCCGGCCGGGTGCTGATCCACGAGACGCTGCGCGAGGCGATCGCCCGCCACGTCGAGAAGGACCTCGGGACGATGGCGATGCCGCGCGTCCCCGTCTCCCCCGTCCCGTTCACGGTCGCGGAGTACTTTCCCACGCCCGGCGTCTCCCCCTTCCACGACCCGCGCCAGCACGCGATCTCGCTGGCCTACGTGGTCCCGATCGACGGGGAGACCGCCCCGCAGGAGGACGCCCTGGAGCTGTCCTGGTTCGGGGTGGACGAGCTGCTGGGTGACTCCTCCCCGCTCCACGAGATGGACGGCGGCCGCGACCTGCTGGTGCGCCGGGCGCTGGCGTACATGGGCGCCGCCTGAACGGCATCGTCCGAGCGGCGCCCGTCCTGGGACCCGGCTCGGCCCCGCTGGCCCCTGCCCGGCCTCACTGGACCCGCGGCCCCCTCGACGTGATCGAGTGGCAGATCTCGACTGGATCAGCTCGATGGATCCGGTCGAGATCTGCCACTCGATGCGCGAGATGATCGCAGCCGCCGCAGCGGAAAGCCGTGGCGCCGCCGCGGCATCGCCTTGAATCCGCCGAGGGCTGCATCTGTACCGCCATCAGGCAGTCGTGGCGGTCCAGATGCAGCGCTCGGTGTCGGCCAGGGCGGGTCGGGGCCGGGTGGGCCGGCCAGGCTGCGTCGGGTCCGGGTGGGCCGGCCAGGGTGGGGCCGGTGCCGCCCGGCCCGGGGCCCGGGGCTCAGCCCAGCAGGCGGGCGACGTGCGGGGCGATCGCGCGGAACGCCTTTCCGCGGTGGGAGATCGCGTCCTTCGCCTCGGCGGTGAGCTCGGCGGAGGTGAGCTCCTCGCCGTCGGGCAGGAACAGCGGGTCGTAGCCGAAGCCGCCCTCGCCGCGTCGCTCCCGCAGCAGCGTGCCGGTCATCTCGCCGCGCTCGACGTGCTCGGCGCCGTCCGGGCCGACGAGCGCCGCCGCGCAGACGAAGCGGGCGCCGCGATGCGCGTCGGGCACGTCGGAGAGCTGGGCGAGCAGCAGGTCGTTGTTCGCCTCGTCGTCGCCGTGACGGCCCGACCAGCGGGCCGAGAAGATGCCCGGGGCGCCGCCGAGCACGTCGACGGCCAGGCCCGAGTCGTCGGCGACGGCGAGCAGCCCGGTCGCCGACGCGGCGGAGCGGGCCTTCAGCAGGGCGTTCCCCTCGAAGCTCACCTCGTCCTCGACCACATCGGGCAGCGCGATCCCGGCGGAGGAGATCACCTGCTCAGGGGCGAGGCCGGGCACGGCCGCGGCGAGGATCCGCTGCAGCTCGCGGAGCTTCTTCGCGTTGTGGGAGGCGAGGATGACCCGCGCCCCGGCGGGGACGACGCCGGAGGCGGCGCTCATGCCTGCGCAGCCAGGACGTCGCGCTGGATCTCGGCCAGGCGTGCGCAACCGGTGGTCGCGAGGTCCAGCAGGGTGCCGAGCTCGGCGCGGTCGAAGGGGGTGCCCTCGGCGGTGCCCTGCACCTCGACGAAGCCTCCGGTGCCGGTGACCACGACGTTCATGTCGGTGTCGGCGGTGACGTCCTCGCGGTACTCGAGGTCCAGCAGCGGCCGGCCCTCGACGATGCCGACGCTGATGGCGCTGACCGTGTCGGTGAGCACCTCGGACGCGGCCGGCAGATCGGTGTGGCGCTTCGCCCAGGAGACCGCGTCGGCCAGCGCCACGTAGGCGCCGGTGATCGCGGCGGTCCGGGTGCCGCCGTCGGCCTGGAGCACGTCGCAGTCCAGCTGAATGGTGTTCTCGCCGAGCGCGTCGAGGTCGATCACGGCACGCAGGGAGCGGCCGATCAGGCGGGAGATCTCGTGGGTGCGCCCGCCGATCTTCCCCTTCACGCTCTCGCGCGGCGAGCGGGTGTTCGTGGCCCGCGGCAGCATCGCGTACTCGGCGGTGACCCAGCCGGAGCCGGAGCCCTTCTTCCACCGCGGCACGCCCTCGCTGAAGGACGCGGTGCACAGCACACGGGTGCGGCCGAACTCGATCAGCGCGCTGCCCTCGGCCTGGTCCTGCCAGCCCCGGGTGATGCGCACCTCCCGCAGCTGGTCGGGGGTGCGGCCGTCGACGCGGTCGCCGACGAAGGTCTCGGTCTGGGGGCTCACGGGAGCTGCCTCCTCAGGGGTGGGTCAGGCGGTCACCTCGAGGATATCGGCCGAGCGGACCATCGTGATCGGGCCCGAGTGGACCTCCTGCGCCTCCGCGAGCGGGAACGCCGGATCGGTCCAGGCCGGGATGTGGGTGAGCGCGAGATGGCCCACCCCGGCCCGGGCGGCGGCCTCCCCGGCGCGGCGCCCGGTCAGGTGCACGCCGGTGAAGCGGTCGTCGCGGCCCTCGATGTAGCCGGCCTCGCACAGGAACAGGTCCGCGCCGCGTGCCAGGTCGTCCAGCGCCTCGCACTCGTCGGTGTCGCCGGAGTAGGCGAGGACGGCGTCACCCGCGGTGATGCGGAAGCCGTAGGCCTCCACCGGGTGCAGCACGGCGCGGGTCTCGATCGAGAAGGGCCCGATCATGAAGCGGTGTCCGTCGGAGAGTGGGTGGTGCTCGAACGGGGAGCAGGTCACGCCGTCGGGCACGTTCCCCTCGCGGCTGAGCACCGCGGAGAGCCGGTCCGGCAGCGGGGCCGGGGCGTGGATCGGCAGCTGGCCGAGGTCCGTGCGGGAGTGGTAGGCCCAGAACACCTCGAGACCGGTGAGGTCGAGGTAGTGGTCGGGGTGGAGGTGGGAGATGATCACCGCGTCGAGATCGGCGGGGTCGATCACGCTCTGCAGCGGCCCGAAGGCGCCGGAGCCGAGGTCCATCAGCACCCGCCAGGTGCGCCCCGCCTCGTCCTCGTGCTCGAGGAGGTAGCTGGAGGCGGCGCCCTCGGGGCCGGCGAAGCTGCCGGAGCAGCCGATGACGTGGACCCTCATGCGCTCACCACCGGCAGCGACCCGGTCATGTCCAGGGTGGGGCCGAGGAAGCGCCGCGAGAGCAGCGCGAACTGCTCGCTGCCGCGGCCCTCGGCGGTCTGGGAGAAGACGTGGCGCGGAGAGCGGTCGGTCTCGCGCAGGGCGTCCGCGGCGTGCAGCTGGCGGAACACGTCCAGCGCCGTCTCCTCCGCGGAGGAGACGAGGATGACGTCCGGGCCCATCAGGTAGCTGATGGGACCGGCGAGCATCGGGTAGTGGGTGCAGCCGAGCACGAGCGTGTCCACGCCCGCCTCGCGCACCGGAGCGAGGTACTCCTCGGCCACCTCGAGCACCTCGCGCCCGCTCACCACGCCGTTCTCGACGAACTCGACGAAGCGGGGGCAGGCCTGGGTGATCAGGTCGAGCTGGGGGGCCGCGGCGAAAGCGTCCTCGTAGGCGCGGGAGGTGACGGTGCCCTGGGTGGCGATCACGCCGACCCTCCCGTTGCGGGTCGCGGCGACGGCGCGGCGCACGGCCGGCTGGATCACCTCGATTACCGGCACGTCGTAGCGTTCGCGCGCATCGCGCAGCACGGCGGCCGACGCGGTGTTGCAGGCGATCACGAGCATCTTCACGCCGTGCTCGACGAGACGGTCCATGATCTCCAGCGCCAGCGAGCGCACCTCGGCGATCGGGCGGGGGCCGTAGGGCCCGTGCTCGGTGTCGCCGATGTAGAGCAGCTCCTCCTGCGGCAGCTGATCCAGCACGGCGCGGGCGACCGTCAGGCCGCCCACCCCGGAGTCGAAGATCCCGATCGGCGCGTTGTTCATCCCGGCAAGGCTAGTGCGGACAGGTGTCCAGGGCAGTGACGGCGCGCTCACTGCGTGCCGTTTCACAGATCGTCCACACCCGGCACGCGACCGGACGACCCGTCAGTCCAGGGCTCGCAGCAGGCTCTCCTGGAGCCAGCTCAGCAGCTCGTACACGGCGATGACGATGTCGGAGCCGACGTGCTCCTCGTCGCCGGTGGAGCCCGCGCCCTCGACCCGCTCGCCGATCTGCTGGAGCATCCGGACGGTGTCGAAGTCGCCGTCGCGCTGCAGGCCGAGCCGGTCGGCGAGCACGATCCGCACGTCGTTCAGTGCGCGCAGCATCGACATCGCCTCGTCCTCGTCCAGGACCACCTCGCTGTGTCCTCCCCCGGCCGCGTCGAGGATCCTCATCACCCGGCGGAGGTCGGCGAGCTTCGCGTCGGCCAGATCGCGCTGGCCCAGGCGCCGGTACTCCTCGGCGAGCGCCGGGTCCTCCGACGCGGCGGGGAACAGGCGCCGCACGGCGGAGTCCGAGGGGGTGCGGGCCTCGCGGCCGGCGAACTCGGCCTCGAGCCGGCGCAGCGGGTCCTCGCTCTCGGCGGCGCGGCGCAGCGCGTCCCCGCCCTGGTCGATGCCGAGGTCCCCGCAGATCAGGTCCGCGGTCTCCTGGGCGACCTGGGCGATGATCGCCTTCTCCTCGCCGTCGAGGCGGCAGGCGAGGGAGCCGTCGGGTCGACGTCGGAACGCATGCGCCATCAGCCCTCCCCCGCCTTCTCGATCGTGGACTGCAGTCCGAAGGAGTGCATGGCCTGCACGTCGGTCTCCGCCTTCTCGCGCGAGCCGCGGGAGACGATCGCGCGGCCCTCCTCGTGGACCTGCATCATCAGCTGCTCGGCGACCACGCGGGAGTACCCGAAGTAGCGGCGGAAGACGAACACGACGTAGCTCATGAGGTTCACCGGGTCGTTCCAGACCACGGTGCACCAGGGCCCCTCGGTCTCGAGCGTCGTGCGCTCCTCCGTCGCGGCATCGGTGCGGGTCCGCGTCCGCGGCTCCGCCCGCGGCAGATCGACCGGCATGCACATCCCTCCTGAGTCTCGCCGCTGCCCGGGGCGCCGGGAGGGCGGCGCACCGAGTCTACGGGGCGCGCCGCCTCCCCTGCCCGCCCGCCACGCACTACGGTGGACACCGTGACTTCCGCCCTGCTCACCGACCTCTACGAGCTGACGATGCTGGAGGCGGCCCGTGATGCGGGGACCGCCTCCCGCCGCTGCGTCTTCGAGGTGTTCACCCGCTCCCTGCCCGTCGGGCGCCGCTACGGCGTGCTCGCCGGCACCGGCCGCGTGCTCGACGCGATCGCGGACTTCCGCTTCGACGACGCGGACCTGCGCTACCTCGCCTCCACCGGCGCGCTGCGGGAGGACACCCTCGACCATCTCGCGCAGTACGAGTTCACGGGCGACGTCTTCGGGTACCAGGAGGGCGAGCTGTTCTTCCCGAACTCGCCCGTGCTGCGGATCGAGGGGACCTTCGAGAGCGCGGTGATTCTGGAGACGGTCGTGCTCTCGATCCTCAACCACGACAGCGGCGTCGCCTCCGTCGGCTCGCGCATGGTCACCGCCGCGCGGGGCCGTCCCCTGATCGAGATGGGCGGGCGGCGCGTGCACGAGGACGCCGCGATCGCCGCAGCCCGCGCCGCGTACCTGGTCGGCTTCGCCTCCACCTCGAACCTCGCCGCGGGCGCGCACTACCGCATCCCCGCCGCGGGCACCTCCGCGCACGCCTTCACGCTGCTGTTCGACAGCGAGGAGGACGCCTTCCGCGCCCAGCTCACCACCCAGGGCGCCGGCACCACCGTGCTGGTGGACACCTATGACGTGGAGTCCGCGGTGCGCACCGCGGTGGAGATCGCCGGCCCCGGGCTCGGGGCGGTGCGGCTGGACTCCGGCGACCTGGCCGAGCAGGCCGGACGCGTGCGGGAGCTGCTGGACTCGCTCGGCGCGACCTCCACGCGCATCACCGCCACCGGCGACCTCGACGAGCACCGGGTCGAGGAGCTGAAGGATGAGCCGCTGGACGGCTACGGGATCGGCACCCGCCTGGTGACCGGCGGCGGGCACCCCGCCCCCGGCTTCGTGTACAAGCTCGTCGAGCGCGAGGGCGCCGACGGGCAGATGCATCCGGTCGGCAAGCGGTCGACGGACAAGGCGACCCTCGGGGCGGGCAAGGCCGCGTACCGGATGGTCGTCGGCGGGCAGGCCCGGGCGGAGCTGGTGCTCCCGGGCGAGGCGGAGGTCGCGGAGTTCGAGCGGGAGCTGACGGCGGAGCTGATCTCCGGCACGTCCAACCCTGACTGGGCCCGCACCTCGCTGCGTCCGCTGCAGGTGCCGCTGATCGAGGCCGGCGAGGACGTCGCCCCGAAGCGCGCCCCCGCACGGCTCGAGGCCGCCCGCGAGCGCCACGCCGCCTCCCTCGCGGAGCTAGGCCTCTCGGCCGACGACGGGCCCGACGGCGAGATCGCGATCCCGACCCTCACCGACGGCGCGGAGGCCGCCCGCGTCCTGCGCTGAGCGCGCGGGCAGGGTCGGGAGTCGGCGGGGGTCAGCGGCGGCCGACGAACCAGCCGCGCACGATCGAGATCCGCTCCTCGATCTGCTCGGCGCTGGCCTGCGCGACGGCGGGCCCGCCGCTGCGCGAGCGCAGCGTGTTGTGGACCGAGCCGTGCGGGGTGCCGGACTTCTTCGCCCACGCCGAGACCAGGGAGCTGAGCTCCTTGCGCAGGTCCATGAGGCGGCGGTGGTCGACCACCCCGGGGGTCGTCGGCTGCTGGTCCGCACCGCTCTTCTGGCGTCGGGCCTGCTGCTGGGCCTGCTGCTGCTGGAGCACGACCCGCATCTGGTCGGCGTCCAGCAGCCCGGGGATGCCGAGGAACTCCTGCTCGTCCTCCGAGCCGATCATGCCGCCGGCGCCGTACTCGCCGCCGTCGAACAGGACCCGGTCGAAGGAGGCCTCCGACTCGAGCGCCTCGAAGCTCATCTCGAGCTGGTCGCTGGCCTGCTCGGGCCGGTTGGCCTGCTCGATCAGCGACTCGTCGAGCCCGGTCTCCTCATCGCCGGTCCTCGGCCGACGGTCCAGGACGTGGTCGCGCTCCTCCTCCATCGCGGCGGCGTGCGCCATCAGGATCGGGACGGTGGGCAGGAAGACGCTCGCGGTCTCGCCGCGGGTCCGCGAGCGCACGAAGCGGCCCACGGCCTGGGCGAAGAACATCGGAGTGGAGGTCGAGGTGGCGTAGACGCCGACGGACAGGCGCGGCACGTCCACGCCCTCGGACACCATGCGCACCGCGACCATCCAGCGGTCGTCGGAGGCGGAGAAGTCCTCGATGCGCTTGCCGGCGCCCTCGTCGTCCGAGAGCACCACGGTGGGCGCCTGCTCGGTGAGGTCGTGGAGGGTCGCGGCGTAGGCGCGGGCGGCCTTCTGGTCGGTGGCGATGACGAGCCCGCCCGCGTCGGGCACATGGCGGCGCACCTCGGTCAGGCGCCGGTCCGCGGCTGAGAGCACGGACTGGATCCACTCCCCATTGGGGTCCAGGGCGGTGCGCCAGGCCTGCTGGGTGATGTCCTTGGTCTCCAGCGCGCCGAGCTGGGCGGAGACCTCGTCGCCCGTCTTCGTGCGCCAGTGCATGCGCCCGGAGTAGGTCATGAACAGCACGGGGCGCACGACGTGATCGCGCAGCGCCTCGCCGTAGCCGTAGGTGTAGTCCGCCTTCGAGCGCGCGAAGCCCTCCGCGTCCTCCTCGTAGGTGACGAAGGGGATCTCGGAGTCGTCCGAGCGGAACGGCGTGCCGGTCAGGGCCAGGCGCCGCGTGGCGGGGTCGAAGGCCTCGCGCACCCCGTCGCCCCAGGTCCGGGAGTCGCCGGCGTGGTGGATCTCGTCGAGGATCACCAGGGTGCGGTCCGCCTCGGTGCGGGCGCGGTGCAGCGCCGGGTGCATGCCGATCTGGGCGTAGGTCACCGCGACGCCCTGGTAGTGGCTGCCGTGCGCGCCCTGGGAGTTGGAGAAGTTCGGGTCCAGGGAGATGCCCACGCGCGCGGCGGCGTCGGCCCACTGGGTCTTCAGGTGCTCCGTCGGGGCGACGACGGTGACCCGTCGGACGGTCCCCTCGGAGAGCAGACCCGCCGCGATCTGCAGCGCGAAGGTCGTCTTGCCGGCGCCCGGGGTCGCGACGGCCAGGAAGTCCTTCGGCGCCCGGGTGCGGTACATCTCGAGGGCCTCGGCCTGCCAGGCGCGCAGCTTGGGGACGGTGCCCCAGGCGGCGCGCTCGGGGTAGGCGACGGGGAGCGTCCTCGCCGCCGCCTCGGAGGGCTGGCGGGGGTCGCTCTGGGAGAAGAGGGAGGGAGTGGTGTTCACGGCGTGGACCACCGTACCGCCGGGGACCGACGACCCGCCCACCTGCCCGATGTGAGGAAGTCCGCGGGGGCGACGCGAGGGCGGCGCCGCCTCTCGGCGGCACCGCCCTCGCGGCGGCTTCCTGCAGGGCAGGGGCTCAGCGGCGACCGCCGAAGAAGCCGCGGAAGCCACCTCCCCCGCGGCCGGAGCCTCCCTTGCCTCCTGTGCCGTCGCCGCCGTCGTTCGGCTCGCGGATCCCCTCGTAGATCTCCTTGCACGCCGGGCACACCGGGTACTTCTCGGGGTCGCGGCCGGGCACCCACACCTTGCCGCACAGCGCGATCACGGGCGTGCCGCCGAGCGCGGCCTGGGTGATCTTGTCCTTGCGCACGTAGTGCGCGAACCGGTCGTGGTCGCCGTCGTCGGTGGTCTGCTCCTGCTCCTGCACCTGACGGTCCAGGACGGCGGTGGGCGCGGCCCCCGGGTCATCGGAGTAGGGGTCCATGCGGGACGGATCGGACGTGGAGGACATGGAGGTCATGACAGCCTCCCTCGCTTTCTGCCTCGGTCGCGGGCGTGCTCCTCGAAGCCTAGCGGCCCCGCCTCCGCAGGGACAGGACACGAGCCTGGGAGACTGCGTCCATGGATGCCGTGGCCGAGTTCTTCCGGAGGATCCCCGTCGAGATCGTGCGGGTCGGCGGCTCCGTGCCGTGGCGGACCGGCCTGCTCGGTCTCGCCCTGGTGCTCAACATCGGCTTCTTCCTGCCGCTGTCCCCGGGCGGGATCGGCCTGCCGGGGCTGGACAAGGCCGTGCACCTGCTCCTCTTCGCGGCCACCGTGTTCACCGCCGGACGGGTCCTCGCCCCCGCGCGGCGCTTCCCGATCGGCTGGGTCGTGCTGGCCGCACTGGTCCACGCCCTGGTGGTCGAGCTCGTCCAGCACGCCGCGATCCCGGGCCGCTCCGGCGACCCGGTGGACGTCCTCTTCGACGTGGTCGGCATCGCGCTCGGCCTCGGACTGTGGGCCGGCGAGCGGATGCTGCGCCGCGCCGCCGCCGAGCGGGAGGTGGAGCCGTCGGCCCCGCCGCTCGAGCATCCGCAGCGCTGAGCGGCCCTGGATCCCAGCGGCCATGGATCCGAGCGGCCGCAGCGCCGAGCGGTCGGTCGACGGGTCGCGCCCGGCCCCTGAGCGCACGGATCCGACGCCGCCGAGGCCGCGACGACCCCGGCGGCGCGGCGGGATCAGCCGTTCAGCGTGATCTCGTCGGCGTAGACCGCCGTCATCGTCCCGGTGATCGTGTCGATGGTGCCGGCCTCCTCGCGGGCGACATGCTCGACCGCGCTCGCGACCGCCTTGGTCACCCCGTCGTGGAAGACGCTGGGGACGATGTAGGTGGGGTTGAGCTCCTCGGCGCTGACCACGTCGGCCAGGGCGTTCGCCGCGGCCAGCAGCATCCGGTCGCTGACCCGGGTGGCGTGGGCGTCCAGCAGCCCGCGGAACACGCCGGGGAAGGCGAGGACGTTGTTGATCTGGTTGGCGAAGTCGCTGCGCCCGGTGGCGACGACCTCGGCGTGCTTGACCGCCTCGGCCGGGTCGATCTCCGGGGTGGGGTTCGCCATCGCGAAGACGACGGCGCGGTCCGCCATCGTCGCGACGTCCTCGGCGGAGAGGATGTTCCCTGCGCTGACGCCGATGAACACGTCGGCGCCCGCGACCGCGTCCTGCAGGGTGCCGGTGAGCTGGCGCGGGTTGGTGACCTCGGCGATCCAGGGCAGACGCCCCTCGAGCTTCTCGCGATTCTCGTGGATGATGCCGTCGATGTCGGTGACGATGATGTCGCGCGCACCGGCCGCGCGCAGCAGGCGCAGGATCGCGGTGCCCGCGGCGCCGGCGCCGGAGAGCACGATCCGCGCGGTGGAGATGTCCTTCTCCACCACGCGCAGGGCGTTGCGCAGCGCGGCGACGACCACGATCGCGGTGCCGTGCTGGTCGTCATGGAAGACGGGGATGTCGAGCTCGGCGCGCAGACGGTCCTCGATCTCGAAGCAGCGCGGAGCGGAGATGTCCTCGAGGTTGATGCCGGCGAAGACGGGCGCGATCGCCTTGACGTGGGCGACGATGTCGTCGACCGAGTGGGCGTCCAGGCAGATCGGGAACGCGTCGATGTTCGCGAAGCGCTTGAACAGGGCGGCCTTGCCCTCCATCACCGGCATCGCGGCGAGCGGCCCGAGGTCGCCCAGCCCCAGGATCGCGGAGCCGTCGGAGACGACGGCGACGGTGTTGCGCTTGATGGTCAGGCGGCGCGCGTCCTCGGGGTTCTCGGCGATCGCCTTGACCACGCGTGCCACGCCCGGGGTGTAGATCATCGAGAGGTCGTCGCGGTGGCGGATCGGGAGCTTCGACTCGACCGTCAGCTTGCCGCCCAGGTGGGCGAGGAAGGTGCGGTCCGAGACCTTGCCGAGCTCGACGCCCTCGAGCTCCTTGAGCGACTCGACGACCTCCATCGCGTGGTCGTGGCCGCTGGTCAGCACCGTGACGTCCGCCCGCATGCGCTCGGGCCCGGAGGCGGAGACATCGAGCGCGGTGACCGTCGCCCCGTGCTGCTCGATGCGGCCGGTGATGTCGCTGACCGCTGCGGAGCGTGCCGCGAACTCCAGACGGACGGTGATGGAATAGCTGACGGATGGCATCGGTGACATGGAGCACAGCCTAACGCGCTCGACCTGCTCGGATCGACCGCGCTACCTGCAGGTCAGGACGTCTGCCCGGAGGGAGCGGCGGCGGCCGTTCCGAGGATGGGGAGTTCTGCCGATGGCGCGATGTCGGAAACCCTGCTTGAGTGTGCGCGGACGGGCGGGGGACCCGTGGGGCGACGAGGAGAGCGTGAGCACATGGAATTCCTGGGGGCGGATACCGAGGCGACCCTCCCGGCTCCGAGGGCTGGGAGGTGCGGCTGCACGTCGACGGCGAGTGGACCGACGTGGCGGTCGATCCCTCCGACCTCGGAGCCCAGGAGACGGTCGACGCCGCCAGCGGTGAGCCCAGCTGGGCGTCGATCTACGAGATGGCGATGATCAACGCCCACGACGGACGCCCCTCCGCCGTCTCCGCGGACACGCCCGCCGCAGGGATCGAGATGATCACCGGCGAGCGGGCGAGCGAGTACGACACCGTCGCTCAGCCCTCCTTCGAGGAGTACAAGCAGGCGATCGACGAGGGACGCCCGGTGACGGTCATGACCGATCCGCTCAAGCCCATCGGTCCGGCGGCGGACGATCTCGTCGCGGCGCACGTGGACGAGGTCTCCGGCTACGACGAGGCGACCGGCGAGATCATCCTGACCGACCCGCACGGCCCGCAGTCGCAGAACCCGTACGAGGTGAGGATCGATCCGGACCACCCCGGATACGCCTTCTCCATCACGATGACGGGGATCGGTGAGCGGTGATGTCGCACTCGGATCACCGATCGGCGACCGCCGGGACTCCCCCGCGCCGCCATCTCGTCCAGCAGGCCGGGCAGGTCATCGAGCCGGGACTCCGTCTGGGCGTGTTCCGCACCCTCGCCGACGACGACGGCGCCTTCACAGTGCTCCGCCTGCGACGGGAGCGTTCCGCAGAGGTGCTCGAGGTCGAGATGCGAGCGGGGACCGTCCTCGAGGAGGAGGGCATCGGACGGATCGAGGTGCTGGAGGTCGTTCCCTCTGCTGCGGAGCATCGAGGGGCGGTCCTGCTCGAGGTCACGCGGACGAACCGGGAACCGCAGGCGGAAGAGGACTCTGGTGAGTGAACAGCACAGGCGCCGCTCACGGCTCGGCGTCGTCACGGCTCCCCGACGGGCGGCGACCCTCGCTCTCGCGACCGTCCTGCTGGCCGGCTGCGGCGGCGACGCTCCCCTTCCCCCGTCGGAGGCGGTCGCGACCTACGAGGCGGTGGCCGAGGACCTCCTCGCCGCCACGACCTCGGTGCGCGCGATGAGCTGGGAGCGGCGCGGGCAGGAGATCCTCGAGCCCGGCGCCGAGGACTGCCGCTACCAGGCGGGGATCTGGCAGGCCGACGCCAATCTCTACCCCGTGCCTGGACAGGGCATGGACTGGGATCCCTGGCGGGAGGCGCTCGGCCCCGTCCTCGAGGAGCACGGCTTCTCGTCGCTGGGCCGCGAACGACACAGCGGCGCCGTCTCCTGGCTGGAGGCCGACGGGGAGCACGGCGCACGGGTGCGGCTGACCGCCCAGGGCGAGCTGCGGATCACGGACATCCGCGTGGACGCCGAGGCGTGCGAGGACTCCGCCCTCGGGCTCTGACCATCACGACCCGGCGGCTCCTGGTCCAGGACCGCCGGCTGGAACGGGCCTCAGTCGGTGTACGCGGCGACGTCCCCGGCGTACCGGGCCCAGAGGGTCTGTGCGGCGGGGATCTGCTCGGCGTAGCGCTCGGGGTGGGCGGAGATCTGCACGGCCTGCGCGGCCTCGCCCGGCGCCCACTCGTGGTAGTCGGGGGCGAGGTCCAGCAGGCCGGGGGCCTCGGAGTGGTCGCCCAGGCCCAGGAACGCGTCGATCGCGCGCTTCTTGTGGCGCACCTCGTCGTAGGTGCCCCAGCCCATCGAGGGCCGCTGCTGGAACAGGCCGCCGGAGTCGAGGTCGACGGCGGGCTCGTAGTTGCGCAGCCAGGACTCCACGATCGCGGTCGCGAGGGTGATCGTCGCGGCCTGCTCGTCGAGATCGTGCCCCTTGATCACCGCGATGATGAACTTCGCGTTCTCGACCTGCCACTCGTCCATGGCGTCCAGGAGGAAGCCCTCGCGGGTCTCGGGACGGGTCAGGAACTCCTCTGTCCAGACGTCCTCGGCGCGGGCGGGGGCGATGGAGCCGAGCGCGGCGAGGGAGGAGAGGCCGACGACGCCGGCGAGGAGCAGGTGACGGCGGGAGAGCGCGGCGGACGCGGAGACGGGCATCGGGGTTCCTTCGGTGCGGAGGGCTCCGGGCTCGTCGAGCTCTCGGGGCGGGGCGCTGACAAGCTAACGAGGCATCCCGGATCCTGTGAAGGGCACCAGAAGCTCCCGGACAGCGCTGCGGCCTGCGGTTTGATCTGCGCATGACCTCGCCATGGAAGTCCGTGGCACGGAGCTCGTCGCGGCGTCGGCCCCGGTCGTGCCCTCTCCTGGACGCCTGTCACCGCGACTCACCGCGGAGCGAGGAGCGGGCTCGTCGGCCCGTGAGGATCGTTCGGTAAAGCTTTCGTAGAACGTCCCGCTGACACCCAGGGAGGGACTCAGGTCACGCGGAGGTCACGGCGCGGAGGCGCCCGTCACCACTCGGGGCGCAGCGGCGGGGACGGTCGACGCGCTCAGGCGGTGAGCTCGGCGATCGCCTTGCGGATCCGCTTGTCCGAGACGGTCTGCGCCGTGCCGAGGGTCTGCGCGAACAGGCTCACCCGCAGCTCCTCGAGCAGCCAGTCGATCTCCTGCACATCGGGCTCGGCGCGGCGACGGGCGGAGAGCTTCTGCTTCTGCGCGGCCCAGTACTGCTCGAGGTCCCCGATCTGCCAGGCGAGCTGCTCGTCCCTGCGCGGGTTCTCCGGCAGCTTCTCCAGGCGGTGCAGATCGGCCTGCAGGTAGCGGGAGAGGTCCCCGAGGTGCGCGATCCCGGTGCGGGAGATGAACCCGTCGCCGAGCAGGGAGGCGGCGTGCTCGCGGATCTGCGTGAGATGCGAGAGGACCGCGAGGGAGGTGGCCCGGCCCAGCTCGCGCTGCAGCTTCGCGTTGACGGCGAGCGCGGCGGCGGCGTCCTTCACGGCACCGGCGGCGAGCTCGTCGTGCCTCTGCCGCACGGTCTCCAGCAGCTGCTCGTACTCTTCGCGGGTGCGCACCTGGGCCTGCCCCGCCAGGTGCACGGTCGCGGCGCGGGAGGCGTCGGCCAGGAGCGCGGCGGTGGAGGCGTAGTCGGAGCCGGAGACGGCGAGCTTGGTGGGATTGGGCAGGGCGTTCAGCACGCGGGAGAGGTCGGTGCCGATCTCCCGGTCGATCATCGCGATGACGCCCTCGCGGTGGGCGAGGGCCTGCTCGTCGGCGGTGGCGAGGACGGCGAGGTCGACGCGCTCGAGCCGGCCGTCCTTGCCGCGCCGGGCGACGAGGGAGGGATAGCCGGTGACCTTCAGCCCGCCGACGGTGGACTCGTGCGTCGCGGGCACGCCCTCGGCCGGGAAGGTGGGCAGGTCGGTGCGCGCGATCTCGGTGGACCGGTCGGAGACGGCGGTGTCCACGCGCTTCTTCAGCCGCTGCTTCAGCGCCTCGAGGTCATCGCCGGTGCCGATCTGTCGTCCCTTGTCGTCCACGACCCGGAAGTGCATCCGCAGGTGCGCAGGCAGCTTCGCCAGGTCGAACTCGGGGCCGTACAGCGGGAGGTCCTCGGGCACGCCGGGCAGGGCCACGAGCTCGTCGGCGACCGCCTCGACGAACGCCTCGCCGCCGTCGGGCTCGTCGTCGTGCAGGGTCCCGGCGACGGCCTTGGCCCGTTCGGGGGCGGGGACCAGGTGGCGGCGGATCGGCTTCGGGAGGGAGCGGATCAGCTCGGTGACCAGCTCCTCGCGCATGCCGGGCACGAGCCAGTCGAAGCCGCGCGGTGCGAGGCGGTTCAGCACCGCGAGGGGGATCGTGGCGGTCACGCCGTCGGCGCCCTTCGCCCCGACCTCGCCGAAGGAGTAGCTCAGCGGGAGCGTGATGTCGCCCTGCACCCAGGTGTCGGGGAAGTCGGAGCGGATCGCCTCGGTGACCTCCTCATCGGCGGCCAGCAGGTCCTGCTCGGTGAGGGTGAGCAGGTCCGGGGTCTCGTGGCGGGCCTTCTTCCACCAGGTGTCGAAGTGTCGGCCGGAGACGACGTCCTTCGGGATCCGCGCGTCGTAGAAGGAGAAGAGCTGCTCGTCGGAGATCAGCAGGTCGCGGCGTCGGGTCTTCGCCTCGAGCTCCTCGAGTCGAGCGATCAGGGCGCGGTTGTCGCGGAAGAAGTGGTGGCGGGTGCGCCAGTCCCCCTCGATCAGGGCGTTCTGCAGGAAGATGTCGCGTGCGGCCTCGGGGTCGATGCGGCCGTAGCCGACGACGCGGTCGGCGACCAGCGGCACGCCGTACAGCGTCACCTTCTCGTGCGCCATGGCGGAGGCGCGCTTGGAGGACCAGTGCGGGGCGGAGTGGGAGCGCTTGACGACGTGCGCACCGGTCTCCTCCGCCCAGGCGGGGTCGATGCGGGCGGCGGTGCGGCCCCACAACCGGCTGGTCTCCACGAGCTCGGCGACCATGACGTAGTCGGGTCGCTTCTTCGCCAGCGTCGAGCCGGGCCACAGCGCGAAGCGTGCGCCGCGGGCACCGGAGTACTCCCGGGTGCGGTCGTCCAGCAGGCCGACATGGCTGAGCAGCCCCGCCAGCAGCGCCTGGTGGATCGCCTGCGGGCTCGCGTCGTTGTCGTTGCGGGAGAGCCCGGCGTCCTTGGCCATGTCCCGCAGCTGGGCGTGCAGGTCCCACCACTCGCGGATGCGGAGGTAGTGGAGGTGCTCGGCGCGCACCTCGCGGCGGAAGGCGCTGGAGGAGAGCGCGTCGCGCCGCTCCTGCAGGTGGTTCCACAGGTTCAGGAAGGAGAGGAAGTCGCTGGTCTCGTCCTCGAAGCGCTTGTGCTTCTCCCTGGCCTGCTGCTCCTGCCCGAGCGGCCGCTCTCGCGGGTCCTGGATCGACAGGGCCGCGACGATGATCAGCACCTCGCGCAGCGCGCCGAGCCGGCCGGCCTCGATGAGCATCCGCGCCATGCGCGGGTCCAGCGGGAAGCGGGCCAGGGTGCGGCCGACGCGGGTGAGCCGGCGACCGCCCGGTGCGCGCTCGTCGGGCTCGATCGCGCCGAGCTCCTCGAGCAGGCGCACGCCGTCGGTGATCGCGCGGGAGGCCGGCGGCTCGACGAAGGGGAAGGACTCCACGTCGCCGAGGCCGAGGCTCGTCATGAGCAGCACGACGGAGGCGAGGGAGGTGCGCAGGATCTCCGGCTCGGTGAACTCGGGCCGGCCCTCGAAGTCCTCCTCGGAGAAGAGGCGGATCGCGATGCCGGGGGCGGTGCGGCCCGAGCGGCCGGAGCGCTGGTTCGCGCTGGCCTGGGAGATCGGCTCGATCGGGAGGCGCTGCACCTTGGTGCGCTGGGAGTAGCGGGAGATGCGCGCGAGCCCGGAGTCGATGACGTAGGTGATGCCGGGGACGGTCAGGGAGGTCTCGGCGACGTTGGTCGACAGGATGATGCGGCGGTAGGTGCCGGCCTTCGGCGGGGAGAAGATCTTCTGCTGGTCCTGGGCGGAGAGCCGGCCGAACAGGGGCAGCACCTCGACGGGCAGGGCGGAGCGGCCGCGGGTTCCGCGCGCGAGGTGCTTCTCGAGGGAGTCGGAGATCTCGCGGATCTCGCGCTCGCCGGGGAGGAAGACGAGCATGTCGCCGGGGCCCTCGGCGGCGAGCTCGTCGACCGCGTCGGTGATGGCCTCGGTGAGGTCCCGCTCGATGGAGTGGATGTCCTCGAGCTCGTCGTCCTCGTCGACGTCGGCCTCGAGCACGAGGGGGCGGTAGCGGATCTCCACGGGATAGGTGCGGCCCGAGACCTCGATGATCGGGGCGGACTCCTTCTCCCCCGAGGGCAGCGTGTGCGCGAAATGCTCGGCGAAGCGCTCGGGGTCGATCGTCGCGGAGGTGATGATGACCTTGAGGTCGGGGCGCTGCGGGAGGATCTGGCGGAGGTAGCCGAGGATCACGTCGATGTTCAGCGAGCGCTCGTGGGCCTCGTCGATGATGATCGCGTCGTAGCGCTTCAGGAGGCGGTCCCGGCCGATCTCCGCCAGCAGGATGCCGTCGGTCATCAGCTTCAGGCGGGTGCCGCGGGAGGTCTCCTTCGTGAAGCGGACCTGGTAGCCGACGGTCCCCTCGCCGAGCTTCTCCCCCAGCTCGCTCGCGATGCGCTGGGCGACGGAGCGGGCGGCGATGCGTCGCGGCTGGGTGTGGCCGATGATCCGGCCGTCCTGCCCGTAGCCGAGCTCGAGCAGCATCTTCGGGATCTGGGTGGTCTTGCCCGAGCCGGTGGCACCGGCGATGACCACGACCTGGTTCTCGGAGATCGCCTTCTGGATGTCCTCGCGGCGCTGCGAGACGGGCAGGTCTCCCGGGTAGGTGATCCGCGGCCCGGGGGCAGGGGCCTGCTCGGCAGGGTGCGGGGCGGACGGATCGGGGTTCGAGGAGGTCGTGGTCATGGCGGGGCCACTCTACGTGGGCGGCCCCGCCGCCGTCGTGCCGATTCCGGGCCGCGGCGACGGGGCCCACAGCGGGACGACGGGCAGCCCCGGGATCATCGCCGACGAACGGACCTCCGGCAGCGCCGCACAGCGGTACCAGCCGCGGCCGTCGCCGCCCGCCCTGCGCGCGGACGGGGAGCCTGTCGACCGTGATCTCCTGCATGTGCGACCGGGTGGCACCAGTGGTGTCCCTGTGCTCGAAGGCGGCGATCGCGATGCCGTCGGCCACGGCGCCCGCCTGAGGAGGGGGCGCCGCGCGGAGTGCTGACCTGGGCGTTGTGCACAACCCAGGGGCGCGTCGTCGCCCACCGGGCAGGATCCGGGGCATGAGATATCGGATCGGCTTCTGGATCGGGGCCGCCCCCGTCGACGACGAGTCGGCGTGCGCGGACCTGCACATGCACCTGCACACCGCCGGGCAGTTCGTCGGCTCGCCCACGCCTCCGCTGCCGCCCACCCCGCGGATCGCGCGCTTCACCGCGGCTGTCCTCGAGGAGTTCCCGGCAGACCTCGCGGACCCCCGGTCCCCGTGGAGGGACGAGGACACCGCGGAGGCCGCGCACGGTCAGACCTTCGCCCCGGTCCTGTTCGGGCCGGACAGGAAGGTGATCGGGCGGCTGACCCAGCTCGCGCACGAGCACGGACTGCAGGCCTTCGACCTCGCCGCCCATCGCCTGCTGCGCCTCGAGGACGTCGTGGAATGGGAGGACGGGCCCTGGATCACGGGCCCTCTCGGCGGCAGCTGGGACGAGCCCGAGGCCTTCGCCTGTCGCGGGCCGGAGATCGCCCGGGAGAGGCTGGGCCTCGCTCCTTCAGCCCATGTGCTGGCCGGCACGGGAGAGGACAGCCCCTGAACGGCATCGAACGGCGCTCGGAGGCTCCGATCGGTCCAGCAGGTGCGCGCGGCCCCGGTCAGCTCGCGAGCAGCCGCCGCCCGATGCGTCCGAGCGGGTGCCCCTCGGGGTAGACGAGCACGAGTGCGAGCGCCATGCGCACGGCCCAGGCCCGAGCACGTGCCTGCAGCGCCTCCCAGATCGCGTCGTCCTCGATGCCGGTCCAGGCCGCGGAGGTCCGATATGCACCGAGCAGCTCGGTCGCTGACCGGGAGGGGTGGAGCAACAGGCCGCCCAGATCGCTCGCCGGGTCGCCGCGGGTGGTGTCGCCCCAGTCGATGAGGGTCACCGCGCCCGGGGAGGTCGGCGACGGGACCACGACGTTGCCCGGATGCGGGTCACCGTGCAGCAGCAGCTCGCGGCCCCGCCATCCCTCGGCGTCGATGCCCGCCTGCCATGTCCGAGCGGCGCGGCTCGCGGCGTCCTCGTCGAGACCTGCCCGCTCGAGATCGGCCGCGAAGTGCTCGGCCCGGGTCGCGAGCGGCACGCCGCGCACCGGGTTCCTTCCCACCTCGGGGGCGGGTCCGGAATGGATCGTCGCCAGCATCCGGGCCAGGTCCTCGGCGACCTCCTCCTGCCTCGCGACGTCGGACTCCGCGGCCGTCACCCCGTCGATCCACTCGACCGCGACGGCGTCCTCGGCCGTCGCGATCACGCGCGGCAGGTCCATCGGGAGGGTGGTGCCGAGCCCCCGCAGGCGGCGCAGCACCGTCACCTCCCGACCGAGCAGCTCCCGGGAGATGCGGCGTCGCGCGATCCGCAGCACGAGAGGCGCGCCGTCGAAGGTCCCGATCGGCCACAGCACGTTGTCCCAGCCCTCACCGCGGGGACGCTTCCCGATCGCCCAGCTGATCCGCTCGAGCTCGACGCCCTCCTCGGGCCGCAGCCACGCGCAGAGCAGCTCCACGCGGCGCAGGTCCACGGGCAGGTCGGCAGGAGGGAGGACGGGGGCGATATCCGGCGTGCCGGTCATCCGCCCACCGTACCGGGCAAGGCCTCGCCGGGACGGGCGTTCTCCGACGTCGCCCGTGGCGGCGGATGCGAAGTGCCCCTGGCTGCTGGACGACGTGGAGCCGCTGGCCGACGCGCTCCTGGTCGGCGTCGACACCGACCGCGGCGCGCTGGTCGACGCGGCGCTCGGCGAGTTCGCGCCGACGGGAAAGCTGCCGATCACCTTCCCGGACGACGCGGGCGCGACCGCCGTGGACGAGGACTGGCGCTGCGCCTCCCGGAACGACGTGCACGGCTACGCGAAGGAGCAGCACATGGACGGCCGGGCGTACGTGCACGTCGACACCGACGGGAACCGCTGCCAGCTGGGGCACGGCCTGAGCTGGTGAGCCGAGCGGGGCGGCGCGGGAGAGCCGCGCCGCCGCCCCGTCGGTGCGCTGATGCCTCGCCCGGCGCCTCGCCTGCGGTCCGTTGCGGGTCCGCGGTGGGCGGGGCGCCGCCGAGCGAGGACCCCGGGCATGACGAAGTCCCCCTCCCCCGCGCGTCTGCGCAGGTGAGGGGGCCTTCGTCGGTGAGTGCGATGGTGGAGCCGGCGGGAATCGAACCCGCGTCCGATAGTGCGGAGCCAGGGCTTCTCCGGGCGCAGTCCGTGTTGGCGTTTTCTCAGTCCCGACGATCCCACGGACACGTCGTCGACGGACTCAGTCACTCTGAGATGTTCATCCTTCCCCGGTGACCAGGGTCGGCAGCAGTGGCTCCTTAGATGATGGAACGATCCGGGTCAGGAGCACCCCCGGGGTTCCAGACTGCTAACGCTGATCAGGCAGCGAGAGCGAAGTCAGTGCGCTTGGGTTCGGCACTTATTGGTTTCCAGAGGACGTTAACGAGATGACTCTGGATTCTCGGCCCGCTTCCCCTTGCTGGACAACTACCGTCGAAACCGATCGGCCCCTGGCGTGGGAAGGCATGACTATCGTGACGGCGCTCTGGCCGTCGTCGCACTCACTCTTCGGTTGTCAAACACCCACGTGCGCCCCTCGGGAGGAACGCTGTGGATCGAGTCTACCGCGAGCGTTCGACGATCTGAAGCGGATATCTCTCAGCTCACGGCGAAGTCCGCTCCCCGCCAGGACCGCTCCTGCCTCTTCCTGGCGCGTGCGCCACGGAGCTGGACCACGGGCCGCACCGGCGGGGAGGATGGGACGATGAGCAGCTTCGAGGCCGCCGGCACGCGCATCATCATCGATCCCGAGACCCTGCGCGAGATCGTGCTTGACCCCGCGGCGCTGTCCGAGTGGTGCGCGGCGCACCCCACCGATCCTCGAGCCGTGGCGTTCCTGCGGATGCTGGGGAGGCTGGACGAGGCGGCGATCGCGGGCAGGCAGGCGCTCGAGGCGCCGGGGCTCTCCCCCGTGATGCGGGCCGTCCGTCGCACTCGGTACGCGCACGTGCTGCAGTGGCAGGGCGCCTTCGTCGCGGCGGAGGAGCAGCTGGACCTCGCCGCCGAGGAGACGGGCCTGGAGGATCCCACCTCCCCCTCGTCCCTCTCAGCGCTCGCCTCCGTGTTCCAGCACCGGGCGAAGTGCAGGTTCGAGCACGCCCTCGCCGAGCAGCGCGACCAACGGCCCCGGGCGGCGGGGAGGCTGTGGGAGGCGGCGCTCGAGGATGCGCAGCGGGCGCTGTACATGCGGGAGCGGCTCGGCGTCGCCGCCGAGGACGTCATCGAGTCCAGTCGGCAGACGGTGCGCCGCCTGGAACGGCGTGATGTAGCCGGCTGACCGGCCACCGACTGACGGACCGACCGATCGGGTCGTCCCCCTCGCGGGGACGATGGCCGCTCAGGCGGTGAGGGCGGGGCTCAGGCGAGCTCGCGGTGGCGCATGGCGCGCTGCGCCTCGCGCAGATCCTGCTTCTCGCGCAGGGTCTGGCGCTTGTCCCATTCCTTCTTGCCGCGAGCCAGGCCGATCTTGACCTTCGCGTGGGAGCCGAGGAAGTACATCTCCAGCGGCACGATCGTGAAGCCCTTCTCGCGGGACTTGCTGGCGAGCTTCTCGATCTCCTGCTTGTGCATGAGCAGCTTGCGCTTGCGGCGGGCGGCGTGATTGGTCCATGTGCCCTTGACGTACGGGGCGATGTGGGCGTTGTCCATCCACACCTCGCCGGCGTCGACGTAGCAGTAGCCGTCGATCAGGGACGCACCCCGGTCGCGCAGCGACTTCACCTCGGTGCCGGTCAGGACGATGCCTGCCTCCCAGGTCTGGTCGATGAAGTAGTCGTGCAGCGCCCGCTTGTTCGAGGCGATGAGCTTCTTCTGGGGTCCCTCGTTCGCGGCGGCCTGCTTCTTGTCGGCCTTCTTCGCGGACATGGGTCCTCCTTCTCTCCGTCTCCGGATGCTGCACTGGTGATCGCGGCCGCGATCGGACGTCCCAGCCTACGACGTGGCCGCGCAGGATCGCGACCGGTTTCTCCGCGGGCGCACACCCGGACGGCCCGGCAGGGCGGCGGTCAGAGGAACTTCGCGGGGTTGACCGCGTTGCCGTCCTCATGGGTCTCGAAGTGGAGGTGGCAGCCGGTCGAGGACCCGGTGGTGCCCACGTAGCCGACGGTCTCCCCCGCCGAGACCTGCGCCCCGACCGGCTTCGCGAAGCCCTGCAGGTGGTGGTAGGAGGTCGTGACCAGGCGACCGTTCATGATGCCGTGGCTGACGATGAGCTTATTGCCCGCGCCGCTGTTGTAGGTGCGGGCGATGACCCGGCCGGAGTGCGCGGCGCCGACGGGCACGCCGCAGGCGACGGGGAAGTCCACCCCGGCGTGCAGCTTCTTCGTGCCGTAGATGGGGTGCACGCGCCAGCCGAAGTTCGAGTTCAGCCGTGCGTTGACGGGGTAGACCCAGCCGCCGCCGGTGTTCGCGGAGCCAGCCACCGGGGCGCTTCCGCCGCTGCTCTTCTGCTGCTGCTGGGCCTTCAGCTTCTCCTCGCGCTCGCGCTCCTGCTCGGCGAGCTCCTCGATCTCGTCGTCGAGGGTGCTGCTGCGGGTCTCGAGGGACTTCTGGTCGCCCTCGTACTTCGTCTTCTTCGCCTCGAGGTCGTCGCGCTGGGTCTTCTGCGTCTCGTACAGCGCGTCGAGCTCGTTCTTCGCCTCGGTCGCCTCCTCCTCGGCGACACGGGTGCGCTCGAGCGCCTCCTCCGCATCGATCTTGAGCTGCTTGATCTCCTCGCGCACGGCCGACAGGCGCTCGGCGGAGTTCTCGGTGATGGACTGGTCCGTGCGCAGCGTGTCCAGGCGGGTGCCCTGGGAAGCCATCGTGAGGCGGTAGTTCATCGAGCGGTCCACCGCGTCCTGCGGGGAGCTGTTGCCGACGTACACGGACGAGGGGTTGGGCATCCCGCCGCCCTTGTAGGCCGACAGCGCGACCGTGGCGAGCTCGTCGTCGCTGCGGTCGACCTCCTCCTGGCCGGTCTCGACCTCGCTCGAGAGGCGACGCTCCTCCTCCTCAGCCTCGGTGAGGCGCTCGCCGACCTTCCGGTCCTCCTCCTGCGCCTCGCCGAGCGCGACCCGCGCGTCCTCGAGGTCCTGCTGGGCCTGCGGGATCAGCAGCTCGGTCTCCGCGAGCGCGAGATAGGTGTCGGCGAGATCGTCGTTGACGTCGTTCAGCTCGATGCGGAGGTCCTCGAGCTGCTGGTCGACCTCCGCGCGCTCCGCGATCTTGTCGTCCTTGCTGCCCTCGGCGGAGGCCGGGGAGAGAGGACCGGTGAGCATGCCCGCGGCCAGGATCGCGGCGGCGGCGAGGAGGCTCAGGGGGCGGCGCAGACTTCTGGAGGACATGCTCACACCTTCAGGTAGCGGTTGAGGGAGACCACCGACGAGGCGATCGACAGCACGGCGCCGAGCACGACCAGCAGGGGTGCGGCCCAGACGAGGTCCGCGGTGGAGACCGTGATCAGCTGCTCGCCGAGGGTCGGTGCGAGCCAGCCCTGGACGAGATGGTGCAGGCCCAGCCACAGCATCCCCGAGGCGATCAGGCCGCCGATGATCGCGGCGACCGCCCCCTCGAGCAGGAAGGGCAGGCGGATGAAGAGGTTCGAGGCGCCCACCAGGCGCATGATCGCGATCTCGCGGCGCCGGCCCGCGACCGACATGCGGATCGTGGTGGCGACCAGCAGCACCGCGGCCACCAGCATCAGCACCGCGAGCCCGAGCGCGAAGAGCGTGGACTGGTTCAGCACGTCGATGAAGGGGGCGAAGGTGCTCAGCAGGTCCGTGACCTCGTCCACGCCGTCGCGACCCTGGAAGAACTCGACCACGGCGGCGGAGTCGTCGGCGTCGCTGAGGGTGATGTGGAAGGAGACCGGCATGTCCTCGGCGGTGAAGTTCGAGACGAAGGACTCGCCGGCGAACTGCTCCTGGTAGATCGCGAGCGCCTCCTCCTGGTCGCGCTCCTCGACGGAGGCGATGTACGGGGAGAGGACCTCGCCCTCGAGCGCCTCGCGGACCGAGTCGATCTGCGCGTCGGTCGCGGCGCCGCCCGCGCAAGAGGATGCCGTCGAGTGCGGGGAGCACAGGAAGATCGTCACCTGGGACTGCTCGACCAGGGTCGACTTCATGTCGATGATCTGCTTCTGCATCAGCACGCCGGTGCCCACGAAGGTCAGCGACACGGCGGTGACGATCACGACGGAGATGACCATGGCGATGTTCCGCCACAGGCCGGTGAGGATCTCGCCGAGGATGTAGCGGGCCCTCATCGCAGCTCCTCCTGGTCCTGGTCGAAGTCGCCGGTGAAGTCCTCGTCCTCGCGCACCCGGCGGGCCTCGCGCTCGTCGATCAGGTCCTCCTCCAGCACGTCCCGCGGGACCGTGCGGTCCTCGGCCGACGGGTCGGCGTCCGACGCGTCGGTGCCGGACGGATCGGTGCCGGCGTCGGCCCGAACGGGCCCGTCGGCCTCGCCGGAGCGGTCTGCCCCGGCGGCACCGGCATGATCCTCGGCCGTCTCGCGCTCGTCGGCCGCCGGCTCGGGCGCCCCGTCCCAGTCGGCGACGAGCTCCTCGTCGTCCAGGGGGTGCTCCTCGCGGTGGGTGGAGTCGTCGGGCAGGTTCCCGGAGATCACGCTGACCGGGGCGGGGGTCTCGTAGCCGCCCTGCTCCTCGTCGCGCACCACCTTGCCGCCGACCATCTCCACGACGCGGCGGCGCATCCGGTCCACGGCGGCGCGATCATGGGTGGCCATCACGACGGTGGTGCCGCGCTCGTTGATCTCGGCGAGCAGGTCCAGGATGCCCTCGGCGGTGGCCGGGTCGAGGTTGCCGGTGGGCTCGTCGGCCAGCAGGATCGAGGGGCGGTTGACGTAGGCGCGGGCGATCGCGACGCGCTGCTGCTCACCGCCGGAGAGCTCGTGCGGGAGCCGCTTGCCCTTGTCCTCCAGGCCCACCATCTCAAGCATCTCGGGGACCAGACGGCGCACCACCTTGCGGGGCGTGCCGATCACCGCGAGCGCGAACTCGATGTTCTGGTAGGCGGTCTTCGAGGGCAGCAGGCGGAAGTCCTGGAACACCATGCCGATGTCGCGGCGCAGCGCCGGCACCTTCCAGGACGGGATCCGGGAGAGGTCCCTGCCGGCGACGTAGACGGTGCCGCGGGTGGGGGTGACCTCCTTGAGCACCATCCTCATCAGGGTCGACTTGCCCGAGCCGGAGGCGCCGACCAGGAACACGAACTCCCCGCGGGTGAACTCGATGTCGAGGTTCTCCACCGCGGGGTGCTGGCCACGCATGTACGTCTTGGTGACGTCGTCGAAACGGATCACTGCTGCCTGTCACATCAGGGGGAAAGTCTGGCGCTCCCAGCGTAGGGGCGCACGGTCGTGTTTCCACGGCGCTGTGGACAGGGGTCGGGTCAAAACCTGGTCAAACCCGGGGTGGGACCGGTCACTCAGTCCTGCGCCGTCCTGACCGATCTCCTACCGGCTCGTCCCTCGCCAGTACGTCGATCAGTCCTGGTTCTTGCCCTGCTCGGCGCGCCAGCGGATGCCGGCGTCGATGAAGCCGCTGATCTCGCCGTCGAACACCGAGGAGGGATTGCCCTCCTGATACTCGGTGCGCAGGTCCTTCACCATCTGGTACGGGTTCAGCACGTAGGAGCGCATCTGGTCGCCCCAGGACGCCTTGACGTCGCCGGCGAGCTCCTTGCGCTCGGCGGCCTCCTCTGCCTTCTTCAGCAGCAGCAGGCGGGACTGCATGACGCGCAGCGCCGCGGCGCGGTTCTGGATCTGGGACTTCTCGTCCTGCATCGACACGACGGTGCCGGTGGGCAGGTGGGTCATGCGCACTGCGGAGTCGGTGGTGTTCACCGACTGGCCGCCCGGACCGGAGGAGCGGAAGACGTCGATCTTCAGGTCGTTCTCGGGGATCTCGATGTGGTCGGTCGACTCGATCAGCGGGATCACTTCGACCGCGGCGAAGGAGGTCTGGCGGCGGCCCTGGTTGTCGAAGGGGCTGATGCGCACCAGGCGGTGGGTGCCGCCCTCGACGGAGAGAGTGCCGTAGGCGAAGGGGCCGGCGACCTCGAAGGTCACCGACTTCAGCCCCGCCTCCTCGGCGTAGGAGGTGTCCATGACCTTGGTGGAGTAGCCGTTGTTCTCGGCCCAGCGCAGGTACATGCGCATGAGCATCTCGGCGAAGTCCGCCGCGTCCACGCCGCCGGCGCCCGCGCGGATGGTGATCACGGCGTCGCGCTCGTCGTACTCGCCCGACAGCAGCGTGCGCACCTCGAGCTCGTCGAGGGTCTTGTGGATGCTGGTCACCTCGGCCTCGGCCTCGGCGAGGGTGTCGGGGTCGTCCTCCTCGGCGGCGAGCTCGACCATCACCTCGAGGTCCTCGATGCGGGAGGCGAGCTCGGAGATGCGGCGCCGCTCGGACTGGGCGTGGGAGAGCGCGGAGGAGACCTTCTGGGCGTTCTCGACGTCGTCCCAAAGGTCCTGGACGGAGGCCTGCTTCTCCAGGTCCGCGATCTTCTTATCGAGGGCGTCGACGTCCGTCACCTGCTCGATCGAGGACAGGGTCGAACGGAGCCGGGGGATCTCTTCGGAGAAGTCGATGGAAGCCACGATCGGGGAGTCTACGGCAGAGGGCTCGATGCGGCCCGGGAGTCGCGGAGGAGAGCGGGCAGGGCGCGTCCCATCTCACGGCCCACCTCCTCCAGCAGCGCCTCGACGCGCGCGATCGCATCGGACACGTCGGCGGCGCGGGAGACGAGGTCGAAGGCCTCCTCGATCCCGGCGGAGGCGAGTTCCTCCGCGTCGAGGGTGACGGCGCCGGCGACGGCGAGGACGGGCAGACCGGCCGCGGCCGCGCGGCGGGCGACCTCTGCGGGGCCCTTGCCCTGGAGGGTCTGGGCGTCGAGCTTCCCCTCCCCCGTCACCACGAGGTCCGTGTGCTCCAGGCGTGCGTCGAAGTCGGCGAGCTCGAGCACGACATCGGCGCCGGAGCGCTGTGTCGCCCCGAGCAGCAGCAGGGCGAAGCCGACGCCGCCGGCGGCCCCGGCTCCCTCGGCGCGGGCCGCCTCACCACTCGGGTCGAGGAGTGTCGCGGCGGCGGCGAGGGTGCGATCGGCGGCGGTCACGGCCTCCGGTGCGAGTCCCTTCTGCGGGCCGTAGACCGCGGCCGCCCCGTCGGCGCCGAGCAGCGGGTTGGCGACGTCGTTCGCGGCGATCAGCGAGGCGCCCTCGAGGGCGGCGAGGGCCGGGGAGAGGTCGGCGCTCGTCAGAGTCTCGAGGCCAGCGAGGCCGGGGGCGATGTCGTCGCCGTCGGCGGTGAGCAGGCGCGCGCCGAGGGCCTGCAGGAGTCCGGCGCCGGCGTCGGTGGAGGCGCTGCCGCCGAGGCCGACGACGATCTCGCTGGCTCCGGCGCGGACGGCGGCGAGGATCAGCTCGCCGAGCCCGCGGGAGGAGGCATCGCGCGGGGCGAGCTCCTCGCCGGGCAGTGCCTTCAGGCCGACGGCGTCGGCGAGCTCGAGCACGGCGGTGGTGTCCTCGAGCGCCCAGACCGTCTCGCGCGGTGTTCCGGTGGGGCCGGTGATGGTCGCGCGCTGCGCGGTCGCTCCGGCGGCGAGGGCCGCGTCGACCGTGCCGTCGCCGCCGTCGGCGATGGGGCAGGAGGTGATCTCGGCGTCCGGGGCGGTGGCGACGATTCCGCGGGTGAGGGCGGCGACGACCTCGGCGGCGGTGAGGGATCCCTTGAACTTGTCGGGGGCGAGGAGGAGGCGGGTCATGCGGTGCTCGCGATCTGCTCGACAGTGAGCGATGGGTGGGACATGGCGAAGGCTCGTGCAGCGGTGGCGGACGTCATGGCGCTGGCTCGGATCCTACGGACGTGAAGTGGTTGCTGCTCCCCTGCCCGCGACTCGGACTCCCGATGACCTGGGCGAGCCGACGGCATGGCCGGACCGGCGGCACGGTCGAGAGGCCGGTGCGGACCGGGCGGAGGCGGCTCACCGCGCCCGGGCCTCACCCAGCACGGTCAGCGGGATCGAGGTGCCGGTGCCGCGGGTGAACCAGCCGACCAGCGGCGGATTCGTGCGGGCGGCGAGGACCACGTGGGCCGTGCCATCGGCGTCGACCGTGACCTCCTGGATGTGGATGTCCTCGGTGCTGGTGGTGTCGTAGGGATAGGAGCGCAGGTGTTCCTCGGCGGCGTCGCGGGCGGAGCCGATGTGGATCGCGGGGCCGTCCCCGTCTGAGTAGATCCGGGCGGGATCCACGGCCTGGGAGGCGGCGAGGGCGGCACTGTCGGCGGCGTGCTGGAGGCCGTTGCGCTCCAGCTGCACCCCGGTGATCGAGGTGCCGACGGCGATCACCATGAGGATCACGACGAGCACCCCGGTGGTCAGGATCGTCATCGAGCCGCGCGCGTCCGCCCACCGCTCCCGCAGGGTCGCGACCGGCCGACCGACACCCGCGGCGAGCGGGGTGGCGACCGCGCGGAGCAGGAAGGGGCGGCGCCGCCGCTCCTGTGCAGTGCCCGGTCTCACAGGTCCGCCCGGTACTGGTCGACGGGCACCGCATGGGAGGCGCCCACCACGACGGGGCCGGTCTCCCCGAGGATCGGTCCCAGCCCCGGCACGGGGACGGGGATCCGCACCCGTGCGGTGACGACTCCTCCCGCGGTCGCGCAGGGGTCCTCGCTGCAGCTGAGCTCGACGACGTCGCCCGGCGGGAGGCCGTGGTCCTCGAGGACCAGCTCCATGTGGCGGGAGGCGCGGGCGGCGGCGCGGTCGGGGTCGGGCTCGGTCGCGTGGATGCGCGCGGCGTCGCGGGCGATCGTGTCGGCGGCGAAGGCGGCGGCCTGCACGTTGCCGAGGGTGAGCACGAGGTAGAGGGTCGGGATCAGCAGCGCCGCGGCCAGCACCACGAACTCGACCAGGGCGTTGCCCTGCTCGTCTTCGAGCCGGTGTCGGAGCCCGCCCGGAGCGGCGGGGAGCAGGAGGCGACGGAGCCCTCTCACCACGCCTCCTCGTCCACGGCCCTGCCCTCGACGCTCAGCGCGCCGGCGGGTCCGATCAGCCCGACGAGCGGGAGCGTCGCGTCGACCTGCACGCGGATGGTCCCGTCGTCCTCCTGCACGCCGGTGGCCTCGGCCTCGAGCCCTCGCCCGAAGCGCTCGTCGACGAGCTGCTGCGCCCGCTGGGCGCCGTCCTGCGGGGTCGATCCGGCGAGCGCGGCATGGTGCGCTCCCTGCACGGCGGCGTCGACGAGGGTGTTGCGGGTGTGGACGATGAGCGCCGCCTGGATGATCAGCAGCGCGATCATCACGATCAGCACCGCGACCATCGGGAACTCGGCCACGGCCGCCCCGTCGTCCTCCCGCAGCCGCGCCGCGAGATGCCGTTCCCCTCCGCGCCGACTCCTCGGCCGATCGCGGCAGGGCAGGTCGATCGCCTTCACCGCCGCGGGAGCGGGGGCGACGGGACGGGGCGGGGCCGGGCGGCGCATCAGCAGGACGGTTCGCGGTGAACGGACGTGGTCAGAGGCTGCCGCCGAGGAAGGGCGCCATCGCGTTCTCGAAGATCTGCACGATCTGGTCGGAGGCCACAGCCCAGAGCGCGACGACGATTCCTGCGGTCATGAGGGTGATCAGCACCCAGCCGGGGACGTCGCCCTGTTCGGAGGCCAGACGGGCCAGGAGGCGGCTGCGCAGCCCCGCGCGCTGCCGGGAGGGTCCCGCCGGGCCGGGCCGGGCGGGGCGGTGACGCGGGCGCGTGCGGGTGTGGAGTCGGGTGCGGTGGACGGTCATGTCGGCCTCCTCGGCGGGCGGGTCCGGGGCAGGGCCCGGGCGGGTGCGGATCGGAGCGGTCGGGGTCGGAGGGACGGAGGGCTGGGCGATGACGGACGGGGGCGGGGACCGCGACGATGTCGCCGTCGCGGGCGATGTCGGCATCGGGTTCGGGGTCGGGCGCGCGCTCACAGGGAGATCTCCAGCACTGAGAGGCCGGGGAAGATCGCGAAGAGGATCACCAACGGCAGCACGAAGAACACCACCGGGACGAGCATTGCTATTTCCCGCTGTCCGGCCATCTCCATGAGGTCGCGCTTGGCGTTCTCGCGGGCGTCCTGCGCCTGGGCGCGGAGCACCTCGGCGAGCGGTGTGCCCCGCTCGATCGCGATCGAGACGCCCTCGCCGAACCGGCTGAGGGACTCCAGCGGGGTGCGCGCCCCGAGCGAGGCGAGGGCCTGCGAGACGCTCGAGCCGGAGCGGATGTCGGCGATCGTCGCGGCGAACTCCTCGGGCAGCGCGCCCGTGGAGGTCCGGGCGACGCGCTCCATCGCGGCGATCGGGCTCTCGCCCGCGGCGACGGCGAGGGCGAGCAGGTCAGCGACCGTCGGGAACTCGCGCGCCATGCGGGAGGCGCGGCGCTTGATCTCGACTCCCAGCAGGTAGTCGCGCAAGAGCACGCCCAGCAGCGCGCCGAGAGCGACGATGAACAGCCCCAGTACCGCGCTCGCGTCCCGCAGCACGATCGCGGCGACGGCGAGGACGATCCCGAGCACGAGGCCGACGGCCCCGAAGACGACCTGCTCGATGCGGAAGGAGTCGGTGGAGGTGCGTCGGCCCGCCAGACGCAGTCGCCTCTCGAGCTGCTCGGCGCCGCCGGTGAGCCGTTCGAGCAGTCCCAGTCCGCGCGTCGCGACCGGGCCGAAGAGGTTCTCCACGACGGTGCGGGCACGGCTCCTGCTGGTCGGCGCCGCGAACAGGGAGGAGGTCCGCGAGCGGCGCAGGTACGGGTCGATGCGTCGGCCGAGGTCCCGGGGGCGCAGCCAGGGAAGCTGCGTGGCGAGCAGGTAGAGGCCGGTGCCGAGCATGAGGCCCAGCAGGATCCCGGCGAGCAGGGACATGCTCATCGCAGCACCCTCTCGTCCTGCGGCAGCTGCGCGATCATCAGCATCACCCGGTAGGCGATCAGGGAGACCACGCCGCCGATGACCACCAGGATCATCCCGGCCGCGGAGTCGTAGGCCTGCGCCGCCTCGGGACGGGTCGACATCAGCGCCAGCACGATCCAGGGCGCGACGAGCGCGAGTCGGGCGGCGTTCACGGTCCAGGACTGGCGGGCCTCGAGCTCGGCGCGGGTGCGGGAGTCCTCCCGCAGGAACGCCGAGAGGGTGCGCAGGAGCGAGCCGAGGTCCGTGCCGCCGACGTCCCGGGTGATCCGCAGCGCCTCCACGATCCGGTCGCCGACGGGATCGGCGAGGCGCACCTTGAGCCTGTCGAGGCAGGCGGCGAAGTCGCCGCTGGCCTGGTAGTCCAGGGCGAACTCGGAGAACGCGGGCCGCAGCTCCTCGGGTCCCTTCCGGCTCAGCTGCACGAGCGCCTCAGGCAGCGAGAGTCCGGCGCGGATGGCGGAGTTGATGTGGTCGACCGCCTCGGGCCACACCTCGCGCATCGCGGTGGTGCGACGTCGCGCCGCCGAGCGCAGCACGAGCACCGGCAGGACCGAGCACAGCAGTCCGATCGTCAGCGCGGGGACGAGCGCGCTGGAGATCGCCCACAGCGCGGCGGCGACCACGAGCCCCAGCCCGGCGCTGAGAGCCGGCACGGCAGCAGGAGGCACCGAGTCCAGCCCCACCTTGATCAGGTCGTCGCGAAGGCGCTCCATCCAGCGCGAGAGGCGGCCGGGTCGCGGCACCGCCCCTTCCTGCTCCCACAGCGACCACCAGATCGACAGCAGTCCGAGCCCGGCGACGAGGCCGAGGAACGCTCCGTCGGTCATGCCGCGCTCCTCCCCCCGAGCAGCTCGGCGAGGTCGTGGCCCGCCCGGGCGAAGCGCTCGGCGTGCGGAGGATGACCGTCGCCGCGGACCAGCCGGTCCCCGCGCAGGGAGAAGACGTCGGTCACCTCGATGACCTCCTCCTCGACCCGTCCGCTGAGGCCGACGATCTCGCGCACGCGCCGTCGCCCGTCGGGGAGGATGTCGAGGTGGACGACGAGGTCGATGGCGCTGGCGACGGTGGGGACGACGAAGCGGCTGGAGACGTTCTCCCCCGCCAGGAGCGGCAGCGTGCACAGCTTGGTGACGGCGTCCCGCGCAGAGTTGGCATGGATCGAAGCGAGGCCGGGCAATCCGCTGTTCAGAGCGATCAGCATGTCGAGCGACTCGGCCTCGCGCACCTCGCCGACGATGATGCGGCTGGGCCTCATGCGCAGAGCCTCCTTCACGAGGCGGCGCATCGAGATCTCGCCGGTCCCCTCGAGGTTCGCCTGGCGGGTCTGCATCGCGACCACGTCCCGCAGGGCGAGGTTCAGCTCGAAGACCTCCTCGATCGTCACGACCCGTTCGCGGGCGCCCATCGACTGGGCGAGGCAGCGCAGGAAGGTCGTCTTCCCCGCCCCGGTCGCGCCGCTCGTGATGACGTTCAGGCCGGAGGCGATCGCGGCGTCGAGGAAATCCGCGGCCTGCTGGCTGAGGGAGCCGAGGGCGACCATGCCCTGCAGGTCGTGCGCGCGGGCGACGAACTTGCGGATGTTGATCGCCCAGTGGGTGCGGGTGACCGAGGGGATGACGACGTGCAGGCGTGAGCCGTCCGGCAGCAGCGCGTCGACGAAGGGGCTGGACATGTCCAGGCGGCGTCCGCTGGAGACGAGCATCCGCTCGACGATCCCGCGGACCTCGTCGTCGGTCAGCACGATGGTGGTCAGCTCGCTGCGCCCGTTCCTCGCGACGAACACCTGGGAGGGCGAGTTCAGCCAGATCTCCTCCACGCCCGGGTCATCCAGCATCTCCTGCAGCGGGCCGAAGCCGCCGATCCTCGCGGCGACCTGCGCGACCATGGTGTCGTCGTCGTGCAGCACGGGCACCTCGCCCGAGGACGAACGACGGTCGTAGTCGGCGACGACCTCCCGGATCAGCGGCTCCAGCTGATCGGCGTGCACGTCCAGGCCACGGCGCCTGATCAGCTCCCGCGACTCGGCCTCGATGATGGTGGCGGCGTCCACAGGCTCCCCTGCCCTGCCCCTACCGCCCGGTCCCTCCGACCGGCGGCGATGTGACGCAGATCGCGGCACGCGAGCCACTCTAGGGCGGATCCGCCCTCGCCGCCCCCTGCCTCCAGGGAATGTGGACAACTCTCCCCGCCCGCTCCCATGGCAGGATGACAGCAGTCCGCGAGCAGACTCTCACCGAGGAGCTTCCCATGGCCGAGACCACCAGCACGGGCGAGGATGCCCCGAAGCTGTCCCGCCCCACCCTGAAGTACATGGCCAAGCGCGTGATCGCCGAGTTCACGCACGACGGCGGCACCGACCAGGCCGCGAAGCTCACCTACTTCATGGTCCTCTCCATCGCGCCGACGCTGCTGGCGCTGTTCTCGCTCGCGACCCTGCTGCTCGCCGGGATCAAGGACGAGATCGCTGACCTGCTGGTGAACCTCATCGGACAGGCTGCCGGCGGCAGTGACATGGAGATCGAGGGCCCGGTGCGCGACACCGTGAACTCCCTCCTCGGCTCCGCGACCGGAGGCACGATCGCCCTGATCATCGGTATCGGCACGGCCCTGTGGTCGGCGTCGGCCTATGTGAAGGCCTACGGACGGGTCGCCAACCAGATCTACGAGGTCCCCGAGGGCCGCGGCCCGATCCGCATGAACGGCACGATGCTGCTGCTGACCCTCGCGATGATCCTCGGGATCCTGCTGGTGATGGTCTCGGTACTGCTGAACGCGTCCCTCGTCGAGGGGCTGCTGGGCCCGATCGCCTCGAGCATCGGCGCCCAGGGCGTGCTCACCTTCCTGCTGGACTCCTTCCTGCCGATCTGGGCGTTCGCGAAGTGGCCCGTGATCCTCGTGATCGCCTTCGCGCTGATCTCGCTGCTGTACTGGGGCGCGCCGAACATCGACAAGCCCTTCCGCTTCATCTCCCCCGGCGGCGTCTTCGCGATCGTCGGCATCGCGGTCGCGGCGGTGGCGCTGTCGATCTACATGGGCACCGTCGCCGGCTACTCCAGCTACGGCGCGATCGGCGGCATCATGGCCGTGCTCTTCGCGCTGTGGATCATCAACATCGTGATCATCCTCGGCGCCGAGGTCGACGCCGAGTACGAGCGGGCCCGCGAGCTCGAGGCCGGCAAGCCCGCCGAAGACTCCCTGGCCCTGCCGATGCGGGAGAGCTCCGGGGCGGAGAAGGCCGAGGAGAAGCGGGAGGCGATCGTCGACGAGGGCCGCGACATCCGCCTGCGCAACCTCCACCACGACTCCGACGCCTACACCGGCGAGGACGCCCGCCTCACCCCGCGCCACGGCGTGCCCGTCGTCGACGACGAGACGGAGTCCGAGGGGAAGCCCTCCGGGAAGGACTCCTGAGATGTGCGGGCGCTTCGCCTTCTTCCAGGAGATCGATCCGCTGCTGGACGACCTGGGGGCCGTCGATCTCGCGGACCCACGCCTGCGCTCGCGCTGGAACATCCCGCCGACCGCCCCGATCCACGTGGTCACCGAGTCGATCGACAAGGAGACCGGTGAGGTGCTCCGCGCGCTGCGGGTCGCCCGCTGGGGTCTGCTGCCGCCCTTCGCGAAGGACGAGTCCTTCTCCTCGCGCACCTTCAACGCCCGCCGCGAGACCCTCGGCGAGAAGCCCAGCTTCCGCGGCAGCCTCGGCCGGTACCGGGCGATCGTCCCGATGGACGGCTACTACGAATGGGTGCGCGATGAGAAGGGCAAGCGCAAGCAGCCGTACTTCATCGCCCCGGCCGACGGCTCGCCGCTCTACATGGCGGCGCTGGTCTCCTGGTGGAAAGGGCCGGGCGGCCACGAGGGCCCGGCCGCGAGCGAGGACGGCGCCTTCCTGCTCTCGACCACGATCATCACCCGCGCGGCCACCGGCGATCTCGCAGGCATCCACGACCGCACCCCGGTGATGCTGCGCCGCGAGGAGGTCGACCCCTGGCTCGACACCGCGATGGACGACCGCCACGCCGCCCAGGAATGGATCCTCGACGACACGCACCTGCTCGACGACGCAACGCTCGCGGTGCGCGAGGTCGACCCGGCCGTCGGGAAGGTGGGCAACGACGGCCCCGAGCTGCTCGAAGGGCCGCAGCGCCTGCTGTGACCGCAGCGTCACGGGGCCAGGATCGCCCGGAGGCGAGAGCCGCACGTGTGACGGGTCCCGCAGGCACACGGCCCCTTCGTCCGACTGCGGTCTGACGCCGCGGCGCCGCCCCGCCCGTACTCTCGTGGACATGACCACCGGCCGCTCCCCCGACGCTCCCGCGGGACCGCACAGCGCCGGTTCGGCCTCGCAGCGCGGCCGGACTGGCCGCGGCGTCCGCGACCCGTTCCGCTGGATCATCGAGAACCCCGGCACCGTCGACCTGATCGGCTTCGGGACGGCCGCTGCGCTCATGCTGCTCTTCGGTCTCGGCGCCGGGGCCATCGGCTGGTGGGTGCTGTTCTCGGTCCCGATGGTGCTCGCGGGGGCGGTCTGCCGCACCCGCCCCCTGCTGGGAGTGATCGTGATCGGCGTGCTCGCCGTCTCCCACGTGCTGGTCGGCATCCCCGTCGTCGCGGGCGACGCGATGACCTTCTATGCGATGTTCTGCGCCGTCGCCTACGGCAGCACGGCCGTGCACCTGATCGGCGTGGCCGCCGGGATGCTCGGGGTGCTCGTCCAGGCGAGCTGGTTCGGGATCGTCGCGCTGTTCGGCGAGTACGGCGGCGTCGGCCAGGCGGCGATCACCTTCGTGGGCCTGGGCATCATCGGCACCATCACGATCATCGCGATCTGGGCCCTCGCCAACCTGCAGCGGGCCCGCGTGCGTCAGCTCGCCCTGACCCGCGACCGGGCCGAGCAGGCGGTGCGCGAGCGGGAGCAGCGCACCGCGCTCGCCGTCGCCGACGAGCGCGCCCGCATCGCCCGCGAGATGCACGACGTCGTCGCCCACTCCCTCTCCGTGATCATCGCGCAGGCCGACGGCGGTCGCTTCGTCGCCTCCCAGAAGCCGGAGAAGGCCGTGGAGGTGCTCGGCACGATCGGTGAGACCGGCCGCGCCGCGCTCGCGGACATGCGCTCCCTGCTGGGCGTGCTGCGCCAGCAGGACGAGACCAGCTTCGGTCCGCAGCCAGGCCCCGAGCAGCTGCCCGAGCTGCTCGAGCGCGTCCGCGCCGCGGGCCTCGAGGTCGACCTCGAGTCCGAGGGCTCCCTCGACCAGCTCCCCTCGTCGGTCGGCATGTCCGTGTTCCGCCTGGTGCAGGAGGCGCTGACCAACGTGCTCAAGCACGCCGGGCCCGGCGCGAGCGCCTCCGTGCGCCTGGTCCGAGGCGCCGAGGGCCTCGTCATCGAGGTCGTCGACGACGGCCAGGGCACCGATCCGACGTCCGACGGCCTCGGCCACGGCTTGACCGGGATGCGGGAGCGGATGAGCGTGCTCGGCGGGACGCTGCAGGCCGGGCCGCTGCCCTCCCGGGGCTACCGTGTGCGGGCGACCGTGCCGCTGCCCGCCGACCACGGCAGCCCCGCCGAGGCCGACGGCCCCGCCTCCCCCTACACCACCACCGACCCCGGCACGTCCCCCGGCCCCGCGGCCGACGACCTTCGAGGAGAGACCCCATGACCGAGACCGCCGACCGCCCCCTGCGCGTCGCGCTGGTGGACGACCAGCCGCTGGTGCGCACCGGCTTCGCCATGGTCATCGACTCCCAGGACGACATGGAGGTCGTGCTGCAGGCGACGGACGGCGCCGAGGCCGTGCGCGAGCTGTCCGCCCGCAGCGTCGACGTGGTGCTGATGGACGTGCGGATGCCGAGGATGGACGGGATCGAGGCGACCTCGACGCTGCTGGAGCGGCTGCCCGTCGAGCGGGCCCCGAAGATCATCGTGCTGACCACCTTCGACCTCGACGAGTACGTGGTCGCCGCGATCCGCGCCGGGGCCAGCGGCTTCCTGCTCAAGGACGCCCAGCCCGAGGACCTCCTCGGCGCGATCCGCACGGTCCACCGCGGCGATGCGGTGATCGCCCCGTCGGCCACCCGCCGGCTCCTGGAGCGGGTGGTCTCCACCCCCGAGCCCGCCGAGCAGGACACCTCCGTGCTCGAGGACCTCACCGAGCGCGAGCGCGAGGTGCTCACCCTGATGGGACGGGGCCGCTCGAACCGCGAGATCGGCGCACAGCTGTTCGTCGCCGAGGCGACGGTGAAGACCCATGTGGGGCGGGTCCTCGCAAAGCTCGGCGCCCGCGACCGGGTCCAGGCCGTGATCATCGCCTTCGAGACCGGGCTGGTCACCCCCGGCGAGCAGTGAGCCGCAGGCATCGCCGGGCCCCGGCTCGCGGTGCCCTCCCTCGCGCGCCGCACGGCCGGCGGTCGCGGCCGCGTCATCCCTGGGTATGACGGCCTCCCCTCCCTCGGTCTCCCCCGGTCCGCGAGGCCGCGACCGGGGGCTGACGACCGCAGGGCCCGCGCTCGGGAAGCATCGGGATCGACATCATGACCCCGTCGCGAAGGACTTCCCGATGACCACCGCCGCCCAGGCCGCTCCCCCGCCCTCCGCCGACACCTCCGGTGACCCCGTCGCGCTGCGCGCCCGCGCCGTGACCCGCACCTACGGCAGCGGCGCCGGGACCGTCACGGCGCTGGACGCCGTGGACCTCGACATCGCCCGCGGCGCCTTCACCGCGATCATGGGCCCCTCCGGCTCGGGCAAGTCGACGCTGCTGCACGTGCTCGCGGGCCTCGACGAGGTCACCTCCGGCTCGATCGAGCTCGAGGGCACCGAGATCACCTCGCTGCGCGACGACGCCCTGACCCGCCTGCGCCGCGAGCGGATCGGCTTCGTGTTCCAGTCGTTCAACCTGCTGCCGATGCTGACCGCGGAGCAGAACATCCTGCTCCCCCTCGAGCTCGCCGGGACCCGCGTGGACCGCGCCTGGCTGGACACCCTCACCTCCGCCTTCGGCATCGCGGACCGGCTCGACCACCTGCCCTCCCAGCTCTCCGGCGGACAGATCCAGCGCGTGGCGATCTCCCGTGCGCTGGTCACCTCCCCGGCCGTGGTCTTCGCCGACGAGCCGACCGGCAACCTCGACTCCCGCACCACCGAGGAGGTGCTGGACTTCCTGCGCCTCTCGGTGGACGAGTTCGGCCAGACCGTCGTGATGGTAACCCACGAGCGCGACGCCGCCGCGCGCGCCGGCCGGATCCTCACCCTCGCCGACGGCCGGATCGCCTCCGACGAGGACCTGCGCGCGACGCGGACCGCGCGCACCGCGCCTCAGGGGCAGGAGCAGCGCTGATGGCCCGCTCCACCGTGAAGCTGACCCCGGTGCGCCGCCCCCTCGCGGCGGTCGTCACCATCGCCCTGTCCTGCGCCTTCGTCGCGATCATGGTGCTGGCCGGGAACCTGATGCAGGCCTCCCTGCGCTCCCAGGCCTCCCAGATGTACGAGGGCGCGGACCTGGAGATCCAGCGCCAGCTGTCCGACGAGGACTGGGCCTCCGAGGAGCCGCTTCCGGCCCCCGAGGTCGAGGGCGCCGAGGCCGTGTGGCCCGCGCCCCGCAGCTATCTCGAGGCGAGCTCGACCACCGGCAGCGGCTTCTTCGAGGCCACGATGCTCCCGCCCGACCAGGAGGACGCCCTCGAGGAGGGCTCCGCCGCCGGCACCGAGTCCGAGATCGTGCTCTCCCGCTCCGCCGCCGACGACCTCGAGGCGGGGGTCGGAGACCCGATCACCGTGCAGGGCTCCGGCCCGGCCACGGGCGAGGACCCCGCGCAGGAGGCGGAGCGGACGCTCACCGTCTCCGGCATCGCCGCCGACCCCGCCGGCGCCGTCTTCGGCGGCACCCCGCGCCTGATGCTCCAGGACGTCAACGCCGCCGCCCTGCTCGGACCGACCGCCGGGACGACCACCGACACCTGGCTCGCCACGGTCCCCGACGGCGAGGACCCCGCCGCGGTGGCCGAGGCCGCCTCGGCCTCCGCCGCCGAGGGCATCACCGTGCGCGGCGTCGAGGAGGCCGAGGAGGAGGCCGCCGGCGACTTCATGCAGGGCTTCGGAGCGCTCGGGATGATCCTCGGCGTGTTCGTGGTGATCGCGCTGTTCACCAGTGCCGTCGTCATCGCGAACACCTTCGCGGTCACGCTCGCGCAGCGCACCCGCTCCCTCGCACTGCTGCGCACCCTCGGCGCGACCCGCGCCCAGGTCCGCTCCGTGGTGCTGCGCGAGTCGCTGCTGGTCGGGCTGCTCGGCGCGGCGGTCGGCGTGGTCGCCGGGCACCTGCTGGTCCAGGCCGCGCTCGCGGGCGCCGCCGGGCTCGGCTGGCTGAACGGCGTCGCCCCGGTGCCGGTGAGCCTGTGGTCGGTGCTGCTTCCGCTGCTGGCGGGCGTCGCGATCACCGTGCTCGCGAGCCTCGCCCCGATGCGCTCCGCCACCCGGGTCGCGCCGCTGCAGGCGCTGCGCCCGCAGCCGCCCGCCGTCGCCCGCGGGCTCGGGGTGCGCGGCGTGCTGGGCCTGGTGGCCGTGGTGCTCGGCGTGGCCGCGCTCGTCGGCGGCACCGCGCTGGCCCTGAACGGGGTCGCCGCCCTCGGCATCCTCGCCGCGATCGGCGGAGGCGTGCTGAGCTTCACCGGCGTGATGCTCGTTCTCGTGACGCTCACCCGGCCCCTCGCGGCCCTCGCCGCCCGTCTCGGGGCGCTGCTGGGCGGGCTGCCCGCCCGGATCGCCGGGGCGAACGTGGCCCGCAATCCGCGCCGCAGCGCGGCGACGATCGCGGCCCTCCTGATCGGCACCACGCTCATGACGATGATGACCGTCGGCGCCCGCACTGCGGAGGCGACCCTGACCTCGGAGCTCGACTCCCGTCGGCCGATCGACCTGGTCCTCTCCGCGGAGGCGATGCCCGAGGACGCCGCCGAGCAGGTCGCCGCGATCGAGGGCATGGATGCCGCCCACGCCGGGGAGCGCGGGGACGTCGAGGTCGGCGCCGGCGAGCCGATGACCCTGTACTCCGCGACCCCCGAGACGGTGCGGGAGGTCTCCCACCGTCCCGAGATGGCCGACGAGCTCGCCGACGGCACGGTGCTGCTCGGCCAGGAGCGGGCCGAGCGGTTCGGTGTCCACGACGGCCAGGTCCTCTCCCTCGAGGGGGCCGACGGTCAGAGCCACGACCTGCGCGTCCAGGTGGACGCGAACCTGCAGATGTCGCTGGTGACCCCGGCGACGCTCGAGCAGCTCCTCGGGGAGGGGACCACCCCGGTCGTGCTCGCTGACTTCGCCGATCCCGGCACCGCCGAGCGCGAGGGGATCGACGTGTTCGAGCTGATCTCCTCGGTCGACGAGCTCTCCGCCTCCGAGGGCTTCGAGGGGGCGAGCAGCGATCCCGGCGGCGCCGAGCGGGAGTCCTACGCGCAGATCCTCGATGTGCTGCTGGGCATCACCGTGGCGCTGCTCGCGGTCGCCGTGGTCGTCGCCCTGGTCGGGGTCGCCAACACGCTCAGCCTCGGCGTGGTCGAGCGCACCGGGGAGAACGCGCTGCTGCGCGCCCTGGGCACGACGCGCCGGCAGATGCGGGCGATGCTCGGCTGGGAGGGCGTGCTGCTCGCCGCGGTCGGCGCCGTGCTGGGGCTGCTGATCGGCTCCCTCTACGGCGTGCTCGGGATCATCGCACTGCTGGGCTCGACCTACCCGGTCTCGATCACGATCCCCTGGGACCGCCTCGTGATCGTGCTGGTGCTGGCCCTCGCCGCCGGGGCGCTGGCCTCGGTCCTGCCGGGCCGCGCCGCCGCGCGCACCGCCCCGGCCGCCGCCCTCGCCTCCGCGGAATGAGGCGCTGAGGGCACACACGGCCGACGGCGCGGGCACGCGCTCAGCGCCGCGGGGCCCGTCGGACGACCGCCGTCCGACGGGCCCCGACCGCTGTCGGAGGCGGATCCGCCCGCACAGCGCGGTCGACGGGCACGAGTCGGCTGCTTCCCGGATGGGCCCGCGCGCCCCGGACGAGGAGCGGCGGAGCGGGAGCGGCCCGGCGGCACTCAGTCCAGGCGCGAGGGCAGCGGCGTGGAGCGCACCAGCCGCGCGAGCACCACGAAGGTCGCGATCGCGAGGACCAGCGCGATCACGCCCTGCCAGACCATGCCGGAGCTGATCATGCTGGCCCCCACCAGAGCCTGGAACATCTGCCAGGTGATCCCGAAGCCGATCCCGAACCGGCCCTTGGCCAGCACGGAGCGGGCGGCGAGGGCGGTGCCCGCGGCGAACAGCAGCAGGAAGATCCCCAGCCCCACCCCGAGTCGGGCCGTCATCCCGCCGCCGGAGGCCGCCACGAAGCAGAACGTGGCCGCGGCCGCCAGCACGAGCGTCTCGACGCCGAGCAGCAGCGCGGCCCGCGGGCGGGTGCGCGGACCGGGGTCCTCGGCGTCGGCGGGACGGGTGCTGTCGGGCGCGGTGGGCATGGGGGCACTGTATCCGCCGCGGCCCCTGTGCGATCTCGAGCGCCCGTGACATCTCGATCGCCTGGTGGCAACGGCTTCGTGCCCGGCATCACCTCCCGATCGGGACTTCTCGCGACGGTGTGGGAAGTGCCACCAGGCCCGGCGGTCCAGGCTCTTGTCGAGGTCGTCAGGAGCCGCAGAGAATGGAGAACGGCTCGTCCCGCCGAGGCCGTCCGGTGCACAGCGCACCCGGCCGAGCGTCGACGGCCGCAGAACCCGAGAACGCCCCACAGGGAGCGACCCTCGCCGCGTCTCGCCCCTGCGGGGGCAGGGCGCGACGTCCTGGAAAGAGAGAGTGACGATGGACTGGCGCCACCGTGCCGAGTGCCTCAACCATGATCCCGAGCTGTTCTTCCCGATCGGGAACACCGGACCGGCGATCACGCAGATCCAGGAGGCGAAGGCGGTGTGCCAGAAGTGCGACGTCATGACGGCGTGCCTCAAGTTCGCCCTCGAGTCCGGTCAGGACTCGGGCGTTTGGGGCGGCCTGTCCGAGGACGAGCGCCGCTCCCTCAAGCGCCGCAACGCGCGCGCCCGCCGCGCCAGCTGACCCCTCGCCTGCGGCGCGCCTCCTCAGCGTCGCAGGCCGCCCCCGGGGCCGTGCCGCGAGTAGCTCTTGGGGCTGCGCCGCGGGCCACCGCCGCGGCAGTGCCGTCGGCCTCCCCCGGGGTCCTCGCCGAGCACCCCGGGGCTCCGTCCCTCCCCCTCAGATCGTGAGCGGGTCGAGGTAGACGTCCACGATCGCGCGGGTCCCGCCCTCGCCTCGGTCCTCCCAGGTGAGCGTGCCGCCGAGCTGCCCCTGCACCAGCGTGAGGGCGATGTTCGTGCCGAGGCCGGTCGGCTTCGCCGCTCCCATGCCGTTGCCGTCGTCCTCGATGCAGATCACGAGGTGGGAGCCCGTCCGCTCGCTGCGGATCGTGAGCGTCCCGCCGGTCTCGGAGAGCCCGTGCTCGACCGCGTTGGTCGCCAGCTCGGTCACCACCAGGGCGAGCGGCGTCGCCTCCTCGGCGCGGATCGTGCCGACCCGTCCGATCTTCTCGGTGCGCACCTCGACCTGCCCGTCGGTCAGGCGCGGGCTGCCCGCCCGGTGCACGGTCGCGCTCGCCGCGTCGACGGCGAGGCGCAGGCACCGGTCGATCACCTCGTCGAAGTGGACCGCCTCCTCCGAGCCCTGCAGCAGCGACTCGTGGACGAGCGCGATCGTCGAGACGCGCCGCATCGCCTCGGCGAGCGCCTCCCTCGCCTCGTCGGTCTTCATCCGCCGCGACTGCATCCGCAGCAGCGCCGCGACGGTCTGGAGGTTGTTCTTCACCCGGTGGTGGACCTCGCGGATCGTCGCGTCCTTGGTGATCAGCTCCCGCTCCCGGCGCCGCAGCTCGGTCACGTCGCGCACCAGGATCACGGCGCCGGTGCGCTTGCCGGCATCGGTCAGCGGCACGGCCCGCAGGGACAGGGTGCCGCCTCGGGCCTGCATGTCCGAGCGCCAGGCCGCCCGCCCCATCAGCACCAGCGGCAGCGACTCGTCCACGGGGCTGCGGGACTGCAGCACCTCGGTGGACAGCTCCGCGAGGGTGGTCCCGGTCATGTCGCCGGCGATCCCGAAGCGGTGGAAGGCGGAGCGGGCGTTCGGGGAGGTCCACCGCACCACTCCCGCCTCGTCGAGCTCGACGACGCCGTCGCCCACGCGGGGCGCGCCGCGGCGGGGCGGGATCGGTGCCCCCTCGATGGGGAACGCGCCGTGCTGGAGCATCGTCAGCAGGCGCGCGCCGAGCCGGCGCTGATGGGTCTCGTTGTCGCTCGGGTCGTTGTCGGACTCGGGCGCCTCGGCGGCGAGGACGGCCAGGGTGCGGCCGTTCTTGCGGACCGGGACCATCACGCCGGTGGCGCTGCGGCCCTCGCGCTCGATCCGGGTGGGCTCCTCGGAGGGCTCGCCCCCGGCGAGCAGCCGGGCGATCTCGGCGCCCTCGGCATCCTCCGCGCCGTCGACCCCGACGGTGCGCACGGTCCCGACGGGGTCCTCGTAGTAGACGGTCGATCCGGTTGCCGGGCGGCAGTGCGCGACGGCGAGCGGGCCGTCGTCCTCCGCCAGCCACAGCACCAGGTCGGAGCGCAGCAGATCGGACAGGAGGTTCCAGTCCCCGACAAGGTGCTGGAGCCAGTCCGCCTCCTTCTCGGTGAGGGCACGGTTGTCGGCGAGGAACTTGGACAGGCTGGGCATGGGCCCAGGATATGCGTCGGCCCGGGCGCGAGCGCGAATCGCCCGCCCGGCCTGCTCTAGGCTGACGCGGACATCTCCCGAGGGAAGGACCCCGATGAAGCTGCGCGAGACCCTGCACCTGCCCCTTCCGGCCCGTTCGGCCGCCGCGATGTACGCCGACCCCGAGTACGCGGCGATCCGTCGGGAGACGCTCGGCGCGAACGAGGCGTCCTCGCACGTCGAGGGCGATCCCGCCGGGGCGTTCACGGTCACCACCGAGCTGGTGATGCCCACGGACCGTGTCCCGGACATCGTCCGCCCCTTCGTGGGCGCCTCCGTGACGGTGAAGGAGGTCCAGTCCTGGTCCGGTCCCGAGCCCGACGGCTCGCGCACCGGCACGATGCGCCTGGACGTGGTGGGGACCCCTGCCGGCCTGACGGGGGCGCTGCGCCTCGCGGCCCTGGACCAGGGCCGCAGCGACGTCGAGATCGACGGGGACCTGGTGGCGAAGGTTCCGCTGCTGGGGTCGAAGATCGAGAGGGCCGCCGTGCCGTACGTGTCCACGGTGCTGCGGGCCGAGGAGCGCTCCGCCGCGGCCTACCGGGACCGCTCGGGCGACTGAGGCAGGGCGTTCAGCCGGCGGCCTCGGCCCCGTCGAGATAGGAGAGGGCCTCGCGCGCCTCGACGACGTCGAACCACAGCAGGGCGGGGTCGGTGTCGTCGGCCTCGGCCGCGGCGGCGTCGAGCTCGGTGACGTGGAAGCTCGCGATCCGCGCCGAGGCGGGGGTGCCCAGGAGGACGCCGAAGGCACCGCCGTCGTCGGCGTCGCCGATCGCCGCATCCGGCACGTCCAGGGCGATCACCATGGCGCGCTGCGTCGGGGATCCGGCGCCGTAGGCGACGTGGACGGCGTCCTGCAGCGCCTCGTACTCGAGGTCCTCGAGATCCTCGCCGGGGAAGTCCCTCTCGGCCGACGCGGTGACGGCCCAGGCCGCACGTCCCGCCGGGAGCTCGAGGCGAGTGCTCGCGAGCTCGAGGGAGGCACGATCCGTTGCGGTCAGCGGCAGGTAGATCCTCATGCCGTCATCCTCTCACCGGCGGGCACGCTCGAGCACGCGCTCCCTCCATCCGCGCGCCGGTGCCGGGGATGCTCCCGCCTCCGGCTCTCCGCCCGCTCCGTCGTCCTCGGCGGCGGGGACGAGCATCGAGGCGGCGATGTCGCGCAGCCCGCGGCGCAGGGGCGAGCGGGGCGCGGACTCGCTGAGCAGCGCGCCGTCCCACACGGCAGTGCGGCAGGCGACGGGGTCGTCGGGCAGCAGGTGCAGGGAGTCGACCTGCATGCGGGAGGCGATCAGGTCGCGCAGCCGGTCGCCGGGGACCGGCGCACCGACCCGGTTGACGATGACGTGCAGCTCCTGCACGCCGAGCTCCTCGAGGCGGCTGTGGTCCCGCAGCAGCCGAGTGATGCTCACGGGATCGGCACCGACCACGGCGATCACGGCATCGGCGGCCTCGAGCGTGCTGAGGGCGGCGGAGTTCCGCTGCGGCGCGGCGGTGTCGTAGCTGAGCTCCTCGTCCTCCTCCAGCACGGGGCCTATGTCGGCGATGACGGTCTCGCCGCGGCGACGCAGCGCGTTCCACACCCCGTCCATCGCCCCGCGCCGCAGCTCCGCCCACCGGCCGGGCACGCCGATGCCGGAGAGCAGGCGCAGGTGGGGCTGCACGACGGGCAGGAGCGCGTCGAGGGTCTCCTCGGTGAGGGAATCGCGGTCGTGCGCGCGGGCGGCTGCGACCAGCCCGGGCGCCTCGTCGAGCACGCCGAGGAGCTGGCTCAGGGAGGGGCCGTAGGTGTCGGCGTCCACGAGCACCGTGCCGTGCCCGGCCAGGGCGGTCTCCGCGGCGAGGTTCGCCGCGATCGTCGAGCGCCCCGGGGCGCCGGTCGGCCCCCACACGGCGACCAGGCGTCCCGCCTCCTGCGCCGGCTCCGCGGCCGCTTCCTGCACCCAGTCGTCGTGCTCCTCCTCGCCGGAGACCGCGGCGGTGACCGTGGCGAGGATCTCGTCGATCGGGGCATCGGAGCTCAGCACGTAGCGCAGGCCCACGGCGGTGGCCTCGGACTCCTCGCGGGAGCGCAGCCCGATCACCGCGGCGCCGCGGAGCATCGTCGCGACGGCGTCGCGACTGAGCCCTCGCACGGAGAGGTCCACGAGGACCACGTCCCCTATGCCCGCGGAGACGACCGCGAGGGTCTCGGTGAGATCCGCGCAGCGGCGCACGACGCGCGCGGGGCGGGAGCGGTCCATCGCGAGGTCGTGGACGATGCGGACCTCGTCGCTGCCCGAGGCGCACAGGACGATGTCGATCACGGCGTGACCCCGTGGGCGCCGGGCACCCCGATCACGTCGAGGCGCTCGTCCTGGGAGAGGACCTCGAGCACCGAGGCGAGGTCGTCGGCCGGCACGAGGACCTCCACCGACATCGAGCGCATTCCCAGCGAGCTCCCCTCGTCGATGCGGCGCACCACGGCGTCGGGCACGAGCAGCTCGGCCTCGCCGGTGCCGCCGTCGTCGACCGACGGCGAGGTGTGCCACAGCTCGACGGAGGAGCCCGGCACCACGGACTCGGCGACCGTCGCCTCCACCGGGATCACCACGGGTCGCAGCGGCACGTCCTGGCTCTGCCCCACCGCGGAGACGGGGACCAGCTCCCCCGCCTGGACGGTCTGCGTGGCGACCGCGCCCTCCGGGATCGCCTCGAGGGTCCCGACGTACTGCTCGCGGTGGTCACCGAGCCGGAGCTCGACGGTGGCGAGGTCGGCGCTCTCCAGCGGATCGCCCGGCACGATCGGACCGCGCGCCACGAGCACGGACGTCGTGGCGGAGAGCCGCGAGACGAGCAGCGCCCCCATCAGCACGCTCGCCAGCACGAGCACGATCCCGACGATCAGCCGAGGATCCTTCCATCTCGGCGCGCGCAGCCTCATCACCGGTGCAGTGGCCCCCACAGCTGTCCTCCGTCCCCCTCGTCCGTCCCCTGGTTCTCGGCACGCTCGCGGCGCGCCTTCCGGGAGATTACGGCAGTCAGGGTCTCGATGGGGGCGGTCCGCCCCGACTGTGGACAACCGGCCCGGCGCGTTCGTCCACACCTCCCGCCGCCTGCCGGCTCGGGGATGAGAGACTGGGCCGACCCGCTCGTCCCGGACCGGAAGGATCGTCGATGCCGCCACGCTTCGTCCCGCTCTCCGATGTCGCGGAGACGCTGTCGATCTCGGCCTCGCAGGCGTACGCCCTCGTGCGCTCCGGCGAGCTGCGCGCGATCAAGGTGGGCGGCCGAGGCCAGTGGCGGGTCGAGGTCACCGAGCTCGAGTCCTACATCGAGCGGAGCTACCGGCGCACGGAGGCGCTGCTCGAGGAGGAGCGCGCACTCGAGCGCGACGCATCCGAGGGCCGCTCCTGACCGTCCGGGCAGTGGCCGACGACCGCTCCTGAGCCGGCTCAGCACGTTCCCCGGCCGTCAGGGCCCTCCCGTGCCGCACCCGTCCGCCCGGGCCGGCGCCGCACCGGTTCCCCTCAGCGCGGCAGCACCGCGAGCAGGGACGACATGGTCACCGTGAGCCGGGCGGAGCCGGGCACACTGCTGGACTCCCCCGTCGGCAGCGACAGCACGTCCAGCGCATCCGCGCCGACACCGGCGATCCTGCCGAGCACGGTGCCCGCGGTCGTCTCCAGGCGCACGACGCTGCGGTCCCGTGCGATCTCGCGCAGCACCGACCCCAGCCCCAGCGGCGAGCGCAGCGACTCCTCCGCCGGCCGGGCCCGCGAGGAGAGGCCCTCCACGATGCCGATCGCGGCGAGCGGCACGACGGCGCGCTGAGCGGTGCGGGTCTCGCGCAGCGAGACCCACTCGGCGCCGACCTCCTCCACGGCCCCCGCCAGGCGCAGCCCCGATCCGACGTGCAGGGTGAGCTCGCGCCGGCCCGCACCGCGGAGCCGGTCGGCCAGGGTCAGCTGGGCGCGCTCGGCACGCGCGAGATCCTCGGAGACGGCCCGCAGCTCCTCCTGCTCGTGGTGCTCGAACCGTCCCTCGAGGTCCTCGAAGATCCTCTCGAAGCGCATGGGCCCACTGTAGGGCGCGCCGAGCGACGGCCGGGCCCGGACGGCACATCGGGGACGAGGACGCGTCCGGGCGGGGACGCGGACCAGCCCGCCGGGACCGGGATCGTCCCACCGGGACCGGGGCGCGTCCTCCGGGAGGGGCGACCTCCCCTCCACAGCCGGCCCGGATCAACACCGTCACCTCGAACAGTTGCGGCCTGCATCACATCGGGCTACCTTTCCCCATGTGCGATTCAGTCGCATCAAACTGCATCAAACGACATCATCGGGATGAACGGCGAGCGGGGAGACCGACGCCGCGGAGCATGAGGCGAGGGGAAGGCCATGGGGGACCGGGGACGGGAGCAGGCAGCACAGGGAGCGGGGGCCTCGTCGCTGGGCGCCGTCGCCGCCGCCGGAGGTGCGGTCGCGATGACCCAGGCGGCGAGGACGCTCGGGAGCGCCGCTGGCAGCGCTCACGGCGAGGAGCAGCTGATCGGCTGGGTGCTCGTGGGGCTGGCCGGCGCGGGGGCACTGCTGTGCCTGTACCTCGCGCTGATCTGGGGGCTCGCCGCCGCGATCCTCCTGGCCGGCCCCGCGGGGCGGACCGGCCGCATGCTGCTGCCGGCCCTGCGGGTGCTGGCCCCGCGCCTCGCCCGTCGCGTGAGCATGGGCGCCGCGGTCGCCACCGCCACCACCGGGCTGGTGCTCGGTCCGGCGCTGGCCAGCGAGCAGCTCCAGCTCGAGGAGAGCGCCCCGGCCACGTCCCAGACCTCGCAGGAGCTCCCCGGTGACGAGCCGGCCACGCCGGGGCCCGAGGCGCCCCAGGAACCCGGCGCCGGGGAGCCCCTCCCCTCCCTCGGCTGGGGCGAGGATCCTGCGACCGCCGCCGGGGAGCCGGCGACGAGCCCCGCCCCCGACGGGGAGGGCGACGAGTCGCCGACGACCGCGCCCGGGCAGCCCTCCGACGAGGGCACGCCGCAGGAGACGGGAGCCGAGGGGACCGAAGCGCCCGAGCGGGCGCAGGAGTCGCCGCGCTCGAAGAGCCCCGCCGACGAGGCATCCCCGGACAGCTCCGAGACCCCCGACGGGGCAGGTTCCCCGGACGGCTCGGAGGCATCGGACACCCCGGTGGACCCGGTGCAGGACTCCCCCGAGGAGCCGCCCGCCGCCGGCTCGACCCGGTCGGCGACCGGGAGCACTCAGCCGTCCGCGGGCGACGACGAGGCCGCGGGCACGGGCACGGACGAGGCCGCGGGCGATGCCGACGCACCGCCGCCGAGGACCGTGGTCGTCCAGAAGGGCGACACGCTGTGGTCGCTGACCGACGACGTGCTCGGCCCCGGACCGGAGGATCCCGCGCTGCTGGCGGAGGCCTGGCCCCTGCTGCACGAGCAGAACCGTGACGTGATCGGCGCGGATCCCGATCTGCTGGTCCCCGGCCAGGTGCTCACCGTGCCGGCCTCCCTCGACGAGGAGGCCCGGTCATGAGCACCACCGATCAGCGCCCCGCCGACGCCGCCCTCCGGGCCGCTTCCCGAGCACCCGAGGATCCTCTGATCGTGGAGCAGATGGTCGCACCGGTGGCGCGCCGAGCCGTCGAGATCATCCGGGACATGCGGCCGACGAACGCGCTGTCGCGGCTGGTCACGCCCGAGATCGCGCAGGTCCTGTCGCGTCGGGCGGCGCTGACCCGCCGTCTGCGGGCCTCGACGGGATACGCCCCGCCCCGGCAGCTGCAGGTCACGGGCGTGCGCACCTGCGTGGTCAACGAGCGCACGGTCGAGGCCAGCTGCGTGCTTCGCGAGCCGGACCGTGCCCGCTTCCTCGCCATGCGCTGGGAGCTGCGGCACTCCGGATGGAGGGTGACCGTCCTCGAGATCGGCTGAGACCCGAGATCGGAGGAGAAGAGCCCCGGGCCACGTGGCCCGGGGCTCTTCCGTACGACGTCGGCGCGATCAGCCCTTGCGGCGGCGGCCCGAGCGGCGCTGCGCCCGGTTCAGGCCGTCGCCCTGCGGAGCGCCCTCGGGCTTGTCCGAGACCGTGTTCGCAGCGGTCCCGTCCTCGCCGCGCGCACGGCGACGGCGCTGAGCGCGGGTGAGCGTGCCGGAATCCTGGACGTCGCTGCCCTCGGCGGAGCTGTAGCGCAGCTGGCGCTCGTTCGGCCCGTCATCGAGCCCCTTGGCGCGCAGCACCACGGAGCTCTCCGCCTTCAGCTGGTCCCCGGCCTCCGCGCCGTCCGCCTCGGCGGAGGCAGTGGCCTCGGAGCCGGCGTGCTCGGAGGCGGTCGCCTCGGCGTCCGCGTCCTTCTGCCCCGTCGCCGCCGACGCAGGCTCCGCCCCGGCCTTCGCGCCGGCACCGGCATCGGCGGCGGCCGCGGCCTTGGCGCCGGTCCGGCGCAGCAGGTCCGAGACGGCCTGGGGGACGACGGGCTTGGCCTTCTCGACCTGGACCTCGAGGTTGTAGACGTAGCCGACCACGTCCTCCTTCACCCCGGCCATCATGTCGTTGAACATGAGGTGGCCCTCGCGCTCGTACTCGATGAGCGGGTCGCGCTGGGCCATGGCGCGCAGTCCGATGCCCTCCTTGAGGTAGTCCATCTCGTAGAGGTGCTCGCGCCAGCGGCGGTCCATCACCGACAGCAGCACCCGGCGCTGGAGCTGGTGCATCCCCTCCTCGCCGAGCTCCTCCTCGCGCTTCTCATAGGCGACCTTCGCATCGGCGAGGATCTCCTGCTTGAGCTCGCTCGCCTCGAGGTTCTCCTTGCCGCCCACCTCGTCGATGACGTCCTGCGGGGTGAGGGAGACGGGATAGGCCGCACGCAGCGCGCCCCACAGCTCCTCGAGGTCGACGTCCTCGCCGGGCTTGCCGGCGGTGTGCGCGTCGACGGTGCCGCCGATGACCTCCTCGATGAAGCGCTCGATGTGCGCATCGAGCTCCTCGCCCTCGAGGATGCGCGCACGCTCCTCGTAGAACTTCTTGCGCTGCTTGGTCAGGACGTCGTCGTACTTCAGGACGTTCTTGCGGATCTCGGCGTTGCGGGACTCGATCGAGTTCTGCGCGCGCTGGATCGCACCGGAGACCATCCGCCCCGTCAGCGGGATCGACTCGTCCACCCCGCCGCGGGCGAGCAGCGACTCGGCGGCGCCCGAGTTGAACAGGCGCATCAGGTCGTCCTGGAGCGAGAGATAGAAGCGGGACTCCCCCGGGTCGCCCTGTCGGCCGGAGCGGCCGCGCAGCTGGTTGTCGATGCGGCGCGACTCGTGCCGCTCGGTGCCCAGCACGTACAGGCCGCCGAGCTCGACGACCTCGTCGTGCTGCTCGGCGACGGCCTGCTTCGCGCGCTCGATCTCCTCGTCCCAGGCGGCCTCGTATGCCTCCGGGTCCTCCTCGGCGTCCAGGCCGCGCTTCTCGAGCTCGGCATGCGCCATGAACTCGACGTTGCCGCCGAGCATGATGTCGGTGCCGCGGCCGGCCATATTGGTCGCGACGGTGACCGCGCCCTTGGCGCCGGCCATCGCGACGATCGCCGCCTCGCCGGCGTGGTTCTTGGCGTTGAGCACCTCGTGGGCGACGCCCTGGGCGTTCAGCAGCTTCGAGAGGTACTCGGACTTCTCCACGCTGGTGGTGCCCACCAGGACCGGCTGGCCCTTCTCGTGCCGCTCGACGATGTCCTCGACGACCGCGTCGAACTTCGCCTTCTCGGTGCGGTAGATGCGGTCGGCCTGGTCCACGCGCTGCATCGGGCGGTGCGTGGGGATCGGGACCACCCCGAGCTTGTAGGTGTTCATGAACTCGGCGGCCTCGGTCTCGGCCGTGCCGGTCATCCCCGAGAGCTTCTCGTAGAGCTTGAAGTAGTTCTGGAGGGTGATCGTGGCGAGGGTCTGGTTCTCCGCCTTGATCTTCACCCCCTCCTTCGCCTCGATGGCCTGGTGCATGCCCTCGTTGTATCGGCGGCCGGCGAGGATGCGTCCGGTGTGCTCGTCGACGATCATCACCTCGCCGTTGAGGACCACATAGTCCTTGTCGCGCTTGAACAGCTCCTTGGCCTTGATGGCGTTGTTCAGGAAGCCGATCAGCGGGGTGTTCAGCGACTCGTAGAGGTTGTCGATGCCGAGGTGGTCCTCGACCTCGTCGATCCCCGACTCGAGCACGCCGACGGTGCGCTTCTTCTCGTCGACCTCGTAGTCGCGGTCGCGGCGCAGGTGGGTGACGACCTTCGCGAACTCGCTGAACCACTTGTTCGCGTCCCCGGAGCCGGGGCCGGAGATGATCAGCGGGGTGCGGGCCTCGTCGATGAGGATCGAGTCGACCTCGTCGACGATCGCGAAGAAGTGGCCGCGCTGGACCCGCTCCTCCGGGGAGAGGGTCATGTTGTCGCGCAGGTAGTCGAAGCCGAACTCGTTGTTCGTGCCGTAAGTGATGTCGGCGGCGTACTGCTCGCGGCGCTCCGCCGGGGTCATCCCGGACTTGATCACGCCGGTGGTCAGGCCCAGGGTGCGGAAGACGCGGCCCATCAGGTCGCTCTGGTAGCCGGCGAGGTAGTCGTTGACCGTCACGACGTGCACGCCCTTGCCGGCGAGCGCGTTGAGGTAGGCGGGGAGGGTCGCGACGAGGGTCTTGCCCTCACCGGTCTTCATCTCGGCGATGCGGCCGCGGTGCAGGGCGGCGCCGCCCATGATCTGCACGTCGTAGGGGCGCTGGCCGAGGGTGCGGTGCGCGGCCTCGCGCACGGCCGCGAACGCCTCGACCTGGATGTCGTCGAGGCTCTCGCCGTCCTCGAGGCGCTGCTTGAAGTGGTCGGTCTCGGCGCGCAGCTCGTCATCGCTGAGCTCCGAGAAGACGTCCTCCGCCTCGCCCACGCGCTTCGCGATGGATTCGAGCCTGCGGACCTCCCGGCCTTCGCCGGCGCGCAGGATCTTGTCGAAGAGGTTGGCCACTCGTGTGCTCCCGTGGATGGTGGGGACGTTCCCATGGACGGCTGATGCCCGACCCATCGTAAGCGTCGTCGCCCATGGAGGAGAGCACCTGCGGGTCTCCTCACGCACCCGGGCGGGGTCGGGCGGGCCGCGGCGCGGGACCTGCACCGCTCCGCGCGGCGGGTTCAGCTCGCCGCGATCACGGCGGCGAGAGGGCGCGAGAGCTCCCCCGTCCCCTCCCCGGTGCGCACCTCGACGGCCTCGAGGCCCTGCCAGCGCGCGGCCCGGTCCAGCTCCTCGGCGAGCGCGGCGACGACGCGGACCGTGCCGGGCCGCTGCCGGGCGGGCAGGTGCGGGAGCGGTTCGGCAAAGACGCCGCGCACCTCCAGCACCCCGCGCTCGCGGTCCGCGCGCAGGTCCGTGCGCGCCGGGATCACGTCCCCGAGCAGGAGGAGCAGGGAGTAGTAGCCGGTGGTGCGCTGCGGGGCGGGGGTGTAGATGCCGATGCGGTACTCGACGTCGAAGAGCTGCTCGAGCCGCGGCCGGTGGAAGACGATCGGATCGAAGGGGCTGACCAGAGCGGTCGTGCGCAGCGGGCTCGGGCCGGGCGCGTCGCGGTGGAGGAACATGGTGCGGGTCCCTGCGGGGTGGGCGACCTCGACCTCGGTCAGCTCGCCGCGCGCGAGCATCTCGTCGATGGCGGGCCGCACCTGGCCGATCCGGAGGCGGAAGTAGTCGGCGATCGCGCCCGGGTCGGAAATTCCCAGCGAGCGCGTGGCGAGAGCGGTCAGGCGGGCGACCGCCTCCGCCTCGGGGACGGGCGGCTCCTCGCGCGGGGGCGCCGGCGTGTAGAGCCGCTCGAACTGGGAGTTGCGGCCGACGCAGTCCAGCTCCCCGCTGCGGAAGAGGTACTCCACGGCCCACTGGCTGCGGGTGCGCCGCCATCCCCAGCCCTCGCCCCGCTCGGTGTCGCCGAGGTGGCGGGAGAGGGCCGCCGCGCTCGCGGGGCCGATCTCGGCGAGCGCCTCGCGGACCTGGGGGAACAGGTGCGGGGAGGTGGTGGCGATCTCGCGGATCACACCCCAGTCCCGCTCGGAGGTGGCGCGGCGCCGGAAGTCCAGCAGGGAGTGGACCTCGTCGGTCGTGAACGCGGCCTCGTGGGCGAGGGTCTCGCGGACCAGGCGGGAGCGGCCGGGCCGCGAGGCGCGGTCGAGGGCCGCGGGGTCCCAGATCCCGGTGCGGGTGAAGACGGGCAGGTGATGGGCGCGGGCGAAGACGCTTACGGAGTCGATCTGCAGCAGGTGGGTGCGCTCGAGGGTGCGGACGAGGGCGCGCCTGCTGCCGGCAGCCTGCGGCATCGTCGTCCGGCGCGCGCCGCCCATCCCCTGGGCGCGCAGCGCGATGCGGCGGGCCGCGCTCCAGCTCAGCGCATCGGCCACGGCGCGCTCCGTCCCCCGTGCCCCCGATGCGGCCCTGGGCCGCGCCGCACCCGCCGGCCCCCGCATCGCCCCGAGGGCGGCGGGTGGTGTCCCGGGCGGACGGACGGGCGGGAGGACATCTCGCGATGCCCTCCCGCCCTCTGGAGCAGGTCCCGGATCAGGACGCCTTCTGCTCCTCGTCGAGCTCGATCACGCCGTAGCTCCAGCCCTTGCGGCGGTAGACCACCTTGGGGTTGCCGGACTCGGCGTCGACGAACAAGAAGAAGTCGTGGCCGACGAGCTCCATGTGGTAGAGCGCGTCGTCGACGCTCATGGGCTTGGCGGTGTGCTTCTTCTCGCGGATGATCACGGGGCTGCCGGCCTCGGCCAGGTCGGCCTCGCGGGTCTCGCCGGGCTCGGGGGCCTCGGTGCTCTCGGCGGCCGGTTCCTCGGCCGGTCGCAGCGACTCGGGCATCTCCTGGTCCGCGGGCATGGTGCGCAGGCTCGCGCCGGTCTCCTGGTGGGCGCGGTCGCGTCCGCGGCGATGGTCCTTGCGCCGGTCACGGGCGCGACGGAGTCGTTCGAGGAGCTTGCCGTAGGCGATGTCGAGCGCGCCGTAGAGGTCGTCGGCGCGGGCCTCGGAGCGGATCACCGCGCCGTTCTCGTGCACGGTGAGCTCGACCCGGTCGCTGAGCTCGGCCTGACGGGGGTTCTTCTCCTGCGAGACCTCCACGTCGACGCGGAGCGCCGCGGGAGCGAACTGGGTGACCTTGTCGAGCTTCTCGGTGAGATGACGGCGGAAACGATCCGGGACGTCCATGTGACGTCCGACGACATTGATCTCCATGAGTGGTTTCTCCTCCTGTCCGGGTGCGGCCGCTCGGAGCCCGGCCGCGATGGCTCTTGGTCGGGGTGCGCACCTCCTGATCGAGGACTGCTCGCCCATGTGTGGCGAGGAACACCAAGCATGCCACGTTTCCCTCGGTGTTTCCTGGCCATCCGTCCCGAGGTTCCCGTCCGTGCGCGTGCTGTTCACCCGGGTTCGTCGGCTTCGCCCGGTCCCGGGGGCACGACGACCCCGGGCACTCGCGCGGAGGCGATAACGGCCGCGCCGAGCACCTCGATCCGCTCCGCATCGAGCGCTTCGTGCATGCCGCGCAGCGTCGACCCGGTCGTGACGACGTCGTCGACGATGATCACGGGCCGGTCCAGGGCGCGGGCGCGTCGCGCCTGCGCCGGATCCAGGCGGATCCTGCGCAGCCGTCTCGCCCGTGCGCCCCGTCCCTCCTGTGCGGTGGTCGGGACGGCGCGCAGGAGGAGTGCGCGCCCGGCGCCCTCCCGGTCCAGCGCGCACACGAGCTCTGCGGTGTGGTCCTCCCCGCGGCGCAGCCGGGCCGCCGGGCGGGAGGGCACCGGGACGAGGAGGGGCTCGGCGACACCCGATCCCTCAGCGAGCCGCCGCACCGCGGGGACGAGGCCTTCGGCGAGGGCCCCGCACAGGTGCAGCATCCCACCGTTCTTCCAGGCCAGCACGAGTCGCTGCAGGGCACCTCCGTACTCGCCGAGCGCGAGCACGGGCAGCAGCGCGCTGTGGTCGACCCCCGCGGGGAGGAGCCGACCGTCATGCCGCTGCTCGCGGATCCGCGCGGCGCTGAGCACCTGCAGCGCATCGCAGCAGGCGTCGACCCGCAGCGGCGAGGCCCTCAGCAATGCCGCGCAATCGGGGCAGAGCCGGGTGCCGTCCTGGCCGCAGGGGCAGCTGCGCGGTGCGACGAGGGAGCAGGTCTGCGCCGCGATCTCCGCGAGCAGGGCGAGCGCTCGCTCGCCGCGCCCCGTCTCCGGGGCCGGCTGCGCCCGATGGGTGGCGCGCTGTGGTGCTCGGCTGTGCATGGCCCGATCCCAGCCGAAGGGCCGGGGCTGCGCCAGCGACGGCGTCGCGCGGTGGACGCGGACGCGCTGGGGAGGAACGGTCGACGGCGTCGCCAGGCACGGCGAGCGCAGCGGCTCGGCAGCCGGACGGGCGGCTCCGCCTCCGCGGGCGGGGCCTGAGAACAGGAGCAGAGTCGCGGCCGGGCTCAGTAGAACCCGGGGTCGCGTCCGGTCACCTCGACGTTGCGCCAGCCCTCGCCGTCGGTGCGTCGCAGGTTCCCCTCCGCGTCGGCGGCCCAGACCGTCTCGGCCACCACGGAGCCCGTGAGCCGGACGGTGTCCGAGGGCGGGGACGGCAGCGGCTCGATGTCGCCGGAGAGGTCGAGCAGCTGGGCGCGCAGCTGACCGTCGCCGGGATCGGTCCCGAGCACCGCGACGATGCCCTCGTCGTACCAGCTGACCTGCCGCACGTCGGCGAGGAAGGTGCGCACCAGGATCGGCTCGGTGAGGGCGGAGGGGGTGCCCTCAGCGTCCCTCACCACGGCGCACAGCTCGAGCCTGCCGTCCCCCGCCTCGTCGGAGAGCACCAGCATCCGGGTGTCGTCCGGGGCGACGTCCAGGGCGCGCACCTCGCGCTCCGCGAGCCAGGGCGCATCGACCTTCGCGTCGTGCTCGGCGCCCCGTCCGGAGAGGGCCAGCAGCGCGCCCGCGCTCGAGCCGACGGAGCTCCACACCCATCCGGCGCCGTCGATCCGGGGCGGGACGAAGCCCGTGCCGGTCGCGGCCTCCCGCAGCGGGACCGAGCCGTCGGTCGAGGCGATCAGCACCTGCGCCCCGTCGAGGCTGCGGGCGGCGGCGAGCACGCCGTCCTGGGTGATCGCCGGGCTGGCGATCTCGAGAGGGGCGAGGTCCGGGACGAGCTGCGGCGGCGGGTCCGCACTGCTGGGATCGGCCAGGGAGATCACGCCGGTGGCGCCGGCGGCGATCGGGCGGTGCCCCGGCAGCGCCCGCTCCACGCGGCCGTCCTCCTCGAGCGACAGCTCCCGCCCGTCCTGCACGAGCCGCACCACGGAGAGGCTGCGCAGCGAGCGCAGCGAGGACTCCAGCTGGGACAGGGCCAGACGTCGTGACTCCTCGGCGAGGCCCGTGATCGCCGGAGGCACCTCGACCTGGGCGGTGCCGTCGGCGCCGCTCTCCACCTCGGCGTCCGGGATGCCGGCGCCGCGGGGGATCTGGCTGCCCACCGCCCCCTCGAGGAAGCCCGCCGGTCCTGCGACGAGGCCTTCGAGCACCGCCGCGGCACCGCGGCGCAGCGGCAGCCAGCGGTGGTCGGGCACGAGGTGCTGCTCCCGTGCGTCGAGGAAGTACAGGCGCGCCGGGGAGTAGAGGGTCTCGAAGGCCGCCTCGGAGAGGAAGATCCCGTCGGGCACCTCGCTGAGGCGCCACTGGCCCTCGACCTCCTCCACCGCGACGGCGAGCTCCTGCGGAGTGGGGCCGGCGAGCGCGCTGCGCACCCCGCGGGCGTCCACCACGGCGACGGCCTGGAGCCCGAGCACCAGGCGTCCCTCGCTCTCCTCCCGCACCTGCAGCTCCTGGCTGCCGGAGTAGATCGTGATCCGGGCCTCGGGGTCCCAGCTCGCGCTCGCCTCCTCGGTGAGATAGGCGCGGGCGACCGCGAAGTCGTCCTCCGAGCCGACGCCGGCCTGGACGAATCCCGCGAGCACCTCCTGCGCGGTCGCGTCGTCGGCCGGGGGCAGTGCGCGCACGTAGGGCGCTCCGGGACGGGAGCTGCCGGAGAGGGTGCGGCTGTCGATCCCGGAGTCGACGGGGATGCGGGCGCAGCCCGCGCCGAGGCCCAGCAGGGCGGCGGCGCCGAGGGCGTGCAGGACGGTGCGGCGGTCGGGGATCATCGTGCTCCTCCCTCGTTCTCCGCGGCCGGGGCGTCCTCGATCTCGGACTCCTCCGCGGCGGACTCCTCGGCGGTGGACTCTTCGACCGTCGCCCCACCTGCGGGGTCCTCCGTGACGGGGTGGTCGAGGTCGGGGCTGTCGAGATCGGGCAGCAGGTCGGGGCCGATGCGGATCTCGCCGGTCGGCGTCGGGGAGACGGCGGCGTCGGCGAGGGCGCGGTCGAAGGGCCGCTCGAGCCGCAGCGGGGAGCGGACCAGCTCGGTGCCGGGCCGGCGCGGGAGCGTGAGGCGGAAGACCGCGCCCTCGCCCTCCTGACCCCAGGCCTGCAGCCATCCGCCGTGCAGGTTCGCGTCGGAGACGGAGATCGACAGCCCCAGCCCCGTCCCGCCGAGGGTGCGGGCGCGGGAGGGGTCCGCGCGCCAGAACCGGTCGAAGACGCGACGGGCGTCCTCCGGGGAGATCCCGTGGCCGAAGTCCTGCACCACCACCGCGACGGCGTCCTCGTCGCCCGCGGTCTGGACCAGCACCGGCGCACCGGCCCCATGCTCGATCGCGTTGGTGAGCAGGTTGCGCAGGATCCGGTCCACCCGGCGCGCGTCGACGACCGCGGTGGTCGATCCCTCGCCGAGCCGCACGTCCAGCAGGCATCCGCGCGCCCCGGCGAGCGGACGCACGTCCTCGACCGCCCGCGTGACCAGCGCGTTCATGTCCTCGCGCAGGGCCTCGAGCTCCGCCGCCCCGGCGTCGAAGCGGGAGATCTCCAGCAGGTCCGCCAGCAGCACCTCGAAGCGCTGCACCTGCGCGGCCAGCAGCTCGGTGGTGCGCTGCAGCTCCCCTGGCAGCTCCTCCCGGCGCGAGTCGAGCACCGAGGAGGCCATCCGGATCGTGGTCAGCGGGGTGCGCAGCTCATGGGAGACGTCGGAGACGAACCGCTGCTGGACGCGGGAGAGCTCGGTGAGGTCGTCGACCTTCTGCTCGAGGCTGCGGGCCATGTCGTTGAAGGACACGCCCACCCGGGCGAGCTCGTCGGCGCCCGCGACCTCGACCCGGCTGGTGAGGTCCCCGGCGGCCATCCGCTCCGCGGCGCGGGCGGCGCGCTTGAGCGGGGTGGTGACCATGCGCGCGATGACGATCGCGATACCGAGGATGAGGCTCAGCAGCACGAGCCCTCCGCCGAGGATCACCCGCTGGACGAAGGCGAGGGTCTCCTGCTCCTCCTGGAGGGAGTAGATGAGGTAGAGGTCGTAGGAGCCCGCGCCGGGCACCACCACCCGGGTGCCGACGAGCAGCGCCGGCTCGGTGCGCCCCGTCTCGTCCTCCCTCCCGATCGAGCGCCAGGAGACGGCGTCGGGCTGCGCGGCGACGGCTGCCGCGAACTCGTCGTCGACCTCGTCGAAGAGGGTCCGGTCGGAGGAGGCGACCGGGAAGACGGTCCCCGTCGTCTCCACCGGCACGAGCGCGACCTCGCGGCGGTCACCGCCTCCCTGCCCGCCCGTGGACTGCACGAACGCGCTGACCGCATCCTGCTGCTGGGTGCTGGTCGCGCCGGAGAGCTGGGCGAGGGACTCCCCCAGCTCGTCGCGCACCTCGACCGTCTCCTCGAGGACCCGGTCGCGGCGCTGCTCGTAGAGTCCGTCGGCGATGACGGTGGAGAGATAGGCGCCGACGGCCAGCAGCGCCAGCGTCGACAGCAGAGTGGTCACCAGCACGACCCGCAGCGCGAGGGACCAGCTGCGCGGGTCCGCGGCCTGGCGGAGACGGTCGCGCCGGGGCGCCGGGGGCCAGGCCCCCTCCGGAGCGCTCACCGCGGCGCGGGCACGCTCAGGACCCGCTCCCCGCGCGGTAGCCGACCCCGCGCACGGTCACCACGATCGAGGGGTTCTCCGGGTCCTGCTCGATCTTCGAGCGCAGCCGCTGCACGTGCACGTTGACCAGGCGCGTGTCGGCGCTGTGGCGGTATCCCCACACGTCGCGCAGCAGCACGTCGCGGGTGAAGACCTGCCAGGGCTTGCGGGCCAGCTGGGTGAGGAGGTCGAACTCGAGCGGGGTGAGGGAGATCAGCTCCCCGTCCCGGCGCACCTCGTGGCCGTCGACGTCGATCGTGAGGTCGCCGATGGTCAGCTGCTCGGTGGTGGGCGGCTCGACGCGGCGCACCCGCGCCTTGATCCGCGCCACCAGCTCCTCGGGCTCGAAGGGCTTGGTGAGATAGTCGTCGGCGCCCGCCTCGAGCCCCTCGACCACGTCGGCGGTGTCGGTGCGGGCGGTGAGCATGATGATCGGGATCCCTGACTCGCGGCGGATCCGGCGGCACACCTCGATGCCGTCCATCCCGGGGAGCATGAGGTCCAGCAGCACGAGGTCGGGACGCAGGCGAGGGAACGCCTCCAGGGCGGAGGCGCCGTCGGGCGAGGTCGCGACCTCGAAGCCCTTGCCGCGCAGGACGATCCCGACCATCTCGGCGATCGCCTGATCGTCGTCGACCACGAGGATCCGTGAAGGCGTCGTCATGGAGGATATTGTGCCACCGGACGGGGCCGACGCCGGGGAGCCCGACCGCCGGGGTGTCCGGGCGGTAGCCTCGCGGGCGCCCCGAGCAGCGCGCCCCGCCCCACGACGCCCTGCACCGCGACGCCCGGTCGCCGGAAGACGCCGGGGTGTCGACGTTCGTCGTATCGGCGGCGGGGCCACCACTCCGTAGGGTCGGCTCCAGCAGTCCTGCTCGACCCGCTGCGACGGGGACGAGCACCAGAGGATGGAGGAGCACCGATGAGCAGTCCGTGGACCGCCCCCGGGGCGGAGGTCCCGAGCGAGCCGACAGGCCCGGGAGGCTCCGGCGGCCCCGGCAGCTGGGGCCAACCGGCCCCCTCCGCGCCCGACGGTCCCGCGGGGCCGGGAGGTCCGGCCCCGACGGGCGCGCCGCAGCGCGAGCTGGTGCAGTCCGTGCCGCTGTTCCCGCTGCGGCCGCTGGGGCTCGGCGAGATCCTCGGCGCGGCCGTGCGTATCTATCGCCTGCGCACCCGTACGGTGCTCGGCGTCTCCGCCGCGGTGTACGGCGTCGCGTTCGTGCTCATCACCCTGTCCACCGGGGCGGGGATGATGCCGATGATCGGCGACATGCAGGCCGCGATGCAGGACCCCACCGGCTCGAGCGAGGTCCCCTTCAACGGCACCGTCGGCGACATCGTCCTGACCGTGGTCACCAGCGTGATCACGGGCCTCGTCACGATGGTCGCGGCCTCCCTCGTCACGGTCGCCCTGACCCGCCTCGCGCTCGGCGAGGCGACCGGCACGCCGCTCCCGACCTCCGAGATGTGGGCGACGATGCGGCGCCGGGGCCTGCCCGCCCTCGGCGTCAGCCTGCTCATCGCGCTGATGTCGACGATCCTGTTCACCGTGCCCTTCGCGCTCGGGCTGGCGCCGATCCTGATCGTGCAGGAGCCGGGCTGGCTGACGATCCTCCCGATCCTGCTCGGCACGGTCGTGGGCCTGCTGGCGATGCTGTGGCTGTGGGCGCGGACCGTGCTGGCGATCCCGGCGCTGGTCCTCGAGGAGACGGGCGTGCTCGGCGCGATCCGCCGCGGCTTCGCGCTCACCCGCGGCAGGCGCCTCTGGCGGGTGCTCGGCATCGCGGTGCTGCTGTACGTGCTGTACATGGTCGTCCTGTACACCGTCTCCGGGGTGTTCAGCATGGTCGCCGCCATCGCATACTTTGCGATCCTTCTGGTCAGCGCCGGGGAGGCGGTGGTGCTGGGCGTGGCTCTGCTGACCATCCTCTCGATGCTCGGCACGTATCTGGCGACCTTCCTCCTGGCTCCCTTCCTCTCCGCCGGGTACACCGCGCTGTACGCCGATGTGCGGATGCGCGACGAGGCCTGGGACGTGGAGCTCACCCGACGGGCCCGTGACGCCTGGGCGGCGGACGGGGCCCGATGATCCCGGCCGCACCGCGGCTCGGCCCCGACGAGGCGCGCGAGCGGATCCTCGAGGAGCTCGCGAAGGACGAGTACGACGACTCCCCCGGCTTCGTCGCCTGGCTGCTCGGCGCGATCGAGGACTGGCTGGCGCGCATGGTCGACGGCGTCGACGGGTCCTCGGCCACGCAGACCGTGATCGCGGTGCTGCTGGCGCTGGTCCTCGCCGCGGTCGTGGTGCTGGTGCTGCGGCGCACCGGCCTGCTGCGCCGCAGCCCCGCCCTCGCCGTCGACGCGGCGCTCGACGCCGAGCCGGTGCTCAGCGGGGAGGAGCTGCGCGGCGCCGCCCGCGACGCGATCGACGCGGGACGCACCGACGACGGGACCGTGCTCGCGCTGCGCGCGCTCGTGCGCGACCTCGAGGAGCGCACCCTGCTGGACGTCGCGACCGGCATGACCGCCCACGAGGCCGCGACCCGTGCGGCGCTCACCTTCCCCGACCTGCGGGGCCGGCTCCAGCGAGGGTCGGACGCCTTCGACACGGCCGCCTACTCGGTGCGGAGCGTCGGGGTGAAGCCGGCCGAGGACATGCTGCGCCTGGCCGAGTACATCGCCGAGACATCCCCCGACCTCTCCGCGCTCGAGCAGGCCGGGACGGGGACCCCCGTATGAGCGCCCTCGTACCGACCGAGCCCGCCGCGGCCCGCGGCGCGGCGGGGACGGACGCCGCCCCGCCGGGAGCGGGCGCTCCCCGTGGCGCCGCACAGGAGCGGCGACGCCCCTGGTTCGTCGCCGCCGTCGTCCTCGCGGTGATCGCCGCGGTCCTCGTCTCCGTGGCGCGGGGCCTGTACCGCGACGGCCCGCTCGAGCCCGACGCCCCCACCGGTCAGGGCGCGAAGGCCGTCGTCCAGGTGCTCGGCGACCTCGGCGTCGAGGTCGAGACGAGGCGGCACACGGCCGACGCCGCCGAGGACCTCCGAGCGGGCGGGACCGTGCTGCTGACCGCGCCGAAGAGCCTCAGCGGCGAGCAGCTCACGATGCTCTCGGAGGCGCGCGAGGAGGGCGGGGGCCGGCTGATCGTGCTCCGGCCCGACTTCGTCGCCCTCTCGTATCTCACCTCCGGCATCATCCCCACCGGTGCTCTTCGCGAGCAGACGCGGGTCGAGGCCGGCGCGGCCTGCGGCGACCTGTCCCACGGCGCCCGCGTGCTGGAGCTGCCCGATGAGGATGACGCCCTGGACGGGCCCGCCTCTCTGTACACCGCGACCGACGCGGGGGCTTCGACGTGCTTCGAGGCGGAGGGCGGCGCGCTCGTCGCCGAGTCCGACGGGGTGCTCGTGCTCGGCAGCCCCGACCTGCTCACCAACGACGGCGTGGGCCGGGCCGACAACTCCGCGCTCGCGCTGAACACCCTGTCCGCCTCCGAGGAGCTGACCTGGTACGTGCCCTCGGCGACGGATCCCCAGGGGACCTCCTCGCCGTCGCTCGTCGACCACCTGCCCGGGTGGATCGGTCCGGTCGCGGCCTGGCTCGTGCTGGCCGCGGTGCTGGCGCTGATCGCGCTCGGCCGACGCCCCGGCCCCGTGGTGATCGAGCCGCTGCCGGTGACCGTGCGCCCCCAGGAGCTGGTGCTCGGCCGGGCACGGCTCCTGCAGCAGGCCTCGGCCCGCGATGCGGCGGCCGCCTCCCTGCGCGCCGCCGCGGCGGGCCGGCTCGCCGACCGTCTCGGGCTGCGCCACGAGTCCGCGCTCGACGGGCTCCTGGCGGCGCTGGCCCCGCACGTCGAGGAGTCCCCGGAGCAGCTGCGCGCCCTCATCGGCCCCGCCCCCGTCACCACCGACCGCGACCTCGTGCGCCTCGCCCACGACCTCGACCGTCTCGAGAAGGAGATCGACCGATGACCGACCCCGTCCCGCCGCGTCCCGACGCCCCCGACGCCGGCGCGCCCCAGCCCTCACCCGCCCCGCAGGGAGACGACCTGCCCGATGCGTCGGCCGTCGCCCCGTCGGCCCCCGCGGTCGACGTCGACACCCGTGCTCAGCTGCAGGGGCTCGCCGCCGAGATCCACAAGGGCGTCGTCGGCCAGGACGCGGCGATCACCAGCCTCGTCGTCGCCCTGCTGTGCCGCGGGCACGTGCTGCTCGAGGGCGTGCCCGGCGTCGCGAAGACCCTGCTGGTGCGCTCCCTCGCGGAGGCGCTCGACGTGCGGATGCGCCGCGTGCAGTTCACCCCGGACATGATGCCCGGCGACATCACCGGCTCCCTCGTCTACGACAACTCCACCAGCGACCTCGTCTTCCGCGAGGGCCCGGTGTTCACGAACCTGCTGCTGGCCGACGAGATCAACCGCACGCCGCCGAAGACGCAGTCCGCGCTGCTGGAGGCGATGGAGGAGCGGCAGGTGACGATCGACGGGGCGAGCCGCCCCCTGCCCGATCCCTTCCTCGTCGTCGCCACGCAGAACCCGATCGAGTTCGACGGCACCTACACCCTGCCCGAGGCGCAGCTGGACCGCTTCCTGCTCAAGGCCGTGATGCCGCTGCCCGAGCGAGAGGTCGAGGTGGACGTGCTGCGCCGCCACGCCGACGGCTTCGACACCACAGATCTCGCCGCCATGGGCCTGCGCGCCGTCGTGGACGTCCCCTCCCTGCACCGCGCCCAGCAGGACGTCGCCCGCGTCGCCGCGGAGGATCCCGTCGTGCAGTACATCGTGGACGTGTGCCGGGCGACGCGCCGCTCCCCCAGCTTCACCCTCGGCGTCTCCCCGCGCGGCGCGATCGCGCTGCTGCGCACCGCCCGCGCCTGGGCGTACCTCTCGGGCCGGGACTTCATCACCCCCGACGACGTGAAGGCCATGGCCCCGGCGACGCTCTCGCACCGCGTGCGGCTGACCACCGAGGCCGAGCTGGAGGGCACCCAGGTCGAGGCCGTGCTCGCCGCGACCCTCGCCTCCGTGCCGGTCCCCCGCTGAGCGCCCCATGAGGATCTCGTTCACCCCGCGCGCGGCCCTGGCCGCGCTGCTCGCGCTGCCCGTGATCGTGCTGTGGCCGCTGTGGTGGGTGGTCCTGATCCTGCTCGCGCTGTGGGCGCTCGTGGTCCTCGCCGATGCGCTGGCCGCCCCGGCCCCGCAGCGGATCCGGGTGCGTCGCGAAGCGCCGGCGCAGGTGCGTCTGGGCGGCACCGTCCCCGGACGCCTGCTGCTGACGAACACCACCGCGCGCCGTGCACGGCTCGAGGTGCGCGACGCCTGGAACCCGACCGCGGGCCTCGCCTCCCAGCACAGCCGCCTCGACCTGCCCGGCCAGGAGCGGCGCGCGATCGCCCAGTCGTTCACCCCCACGCGGCGCGGCGAGCACAGCTCCCGGCAGATGCTGATCGGCTCGCTCGGCCCGCTGGGCCTCGCCCGGCGCAGCGCCCGTGTCCCGGCGCCCGGGCGGATGCTGGCCCTGCACCCCTTCGGCGCCCGCAGGCACCTCCCCTCCCGCGTGCAGCGGCTGCGGGAGATCGAGGGGCTCGCCGCGATCCACCAGCGCGGCCAGGGCACCGAGTTCGACTCCCTGCGCGACTTCGTGGACGGCGACGACGTCCGCTCGATCGACTGGCGGGCGACCGCGCGCCGGCGCAGCGTCGTGGTGCGCACCTGGCGGCCCGAGCGGGACCGTCACGTGCTGATCGTGGTGGACACCTCCCGCACCTCCGCCGGACGGCTCGGCGAGGCGACGAGGCTCGATTCCGCCTTCGACGCCGCGCTGCTGCTGACGGCGCTGGCAGGGCAGGCCGGGGACCGGGTGGACCTGCTGTGCGTGGACCGGATCCCGCACGTCTCGGTGCTCGGCTCCACCCGCACCAAGGTGCTCCACGACATGGTCGCCGCGACCGCGGCCGTGGAGCCGGCGCTGGTGGAGACGGACTGGGAGCGCGCCGCGGCCGCGATCGAGTCCCGCACCCGCCGCGGCTCCCTCGTCGTGCTGATCACGCCGGTGGAGGCGCAGGTGCTCCACTCCGGGCTGCTGCCGGTCGCGGCGCGCCTGGCCAAGGACCATCCCCTGGTGCTCGCCTCGGTCGCCGATCCCGCGCTCGAGGAGCTCGCCGGAGGGCGCGGAGATCTCGAGACCGTGTACCGGGCCGCCGCCGCGGAGCGCGCCCGCTCCGAGCGCGCCGGGGTCTCCCATGCCCTCGAGCGCGCCGGCGCGCACGTCGTCGACGCCCCGCCGGACCGGGCCCCGCAGGCCCTCGCCGACGCGTATCTCTCCCTCAAGGCCGCCGGCCGGCTCTGATCCGGCGGGCATCGCGTTCCAGAGGCCACTTCGCCCTCACCGTCACCGTCACCGTCACCGTCACCGTCACCGTCACCGTCACCGTCACCGTCACCGGGAGGATGGTCAGCCACGGGCGCTGGGCGTACTAGTACGCCGATATCGTCGTACTGGTACGCCTGGCGCCACTACGTGACCATGCCGCTGCCATGTGAGAACGGGACGGGGCGGGGTGAGCCGCTCAGACCGTCCCGGCGATGTCCCGCGGCTCGCGGACGATCAGCCGGTAGGTGTGCCAGTGCTTGGGTCCGGCGAAGGAGCGCCCGTCGTGCTCCTCCTCGTCGAGCGCGAGCACCTCGAGCCCGGTGAGCAGCTCCTCGAGATCCGCTCTGGTCAGGAAGGTGCCGTCCGTCCCCGCCCAGTCGTCCCGGTCGCCGAAGAGGTCCACCGCCAGGACGCCGTGCGGCCTCAGCGCAGAGCGCACGGCTCCCCACAGCTGCGGGAACGCCGCCCGGGGCACGAAGGACAGCGTCGCGCAGGACAGCACGAGGTCCGCAGGAGGAATCGGGAACGGGACGGCGAGGTCCGTCGTGGTGTGGATGATGTCCAGCGTCCGTGCCATGCCGGCCATCCCCGCCTCGACGCTGACGTCCGCGTCGAAGGTGTGCACGCGAAAGCCGCTGTCGCCGAGATGGCGGGCCTCGATTCCGGCACCGCTGCCGAGCTCGACCGCGACGAGCCGGTCATCGGGCGTCGTCCGAAGTGAGCGCCCGCGCTCCTCGAGCACGAGCTGCGCAGCGCGCACTGCAAGAGGCCGCACCGGCCGGCCCTCCTGGGCCTCGTTGTAGGCCGCGAAGTCACGGTCGGCGCTGCGCTGCTGCATCCCCCGAGGCTAGAGGACGTGCCGTCTCGCCCCGTCGCGCGCGGCCACCAGGCTGCGCGGGCGGCGCACGGCCACCAGGCTGCACCATCGGTGCTCGGCCCCCAGCCTTGGCCGCCGTCTCAGGGCTCGGCCTTCCGGCGGCGATGACCGGGCTCGGCGCTCAGGCGGCGGTGGCGACGCGGGAGCCGACGAGCTCCTCGGAGAGGTCGCCGGTGATCCCGGCGCGATGCGCCTGGCGGCCCCGCACGAGCATGTACGCGAGGAACGCCAGCCAGGCCGCGGCGCCGACCGCGATCCGCAGCGCCGGCGGCAGGGAGCTCGGCGTCACGAACGCCTCGATGAACCCGGCGACCAGCAGCACGGGCACCAGCCCGATCGCGACGGTGACCAGGGAGCGGGCGGCGTGAGAGAGCGCCCACAGTCGCGGCAGCGGGCCGGGGCGCACCCAGGCCCAGAAGGTGCGCAGACCCGCGCCGGCGCCGACCGCGATCGCGGTGATCTCCAGCAGGCCGTGCGGGAGGATGAACACGAAGAAGGTGTCCAGTCCCCCGTAGGCGCCCAGCACCCCCGCCGACAGACCGACGTTCAGCCCGTTCTGCAGCAGCATGTAGACCGGCCAGAAACCGGTCACCCCCAGCACCACGGACTGCACCGCGATCCACGCGTTGTTCGTCCACACCCGGGCGGCGAAGCCCGAGGCCTCGCCCTCGAAGTAGTAGGCGACGAAGTCCCGCTGCGCGAGGGCGCGCTGCTGCGCCTCCGGCACCACGAGCTCGCGCGCGGTCGCGTCCAGGCCGAAGTACAGCCCGGAGACGAGGGAGGAGAGCAGGAAGATCGAGGCCGCCAGCGCGACCGTCCAGCGGGCCTGGAACAGCGCCGAGGGGAGGTCCTCCCAGAAGAAGGTGCGCGCGTGCTTCCACAGCGGGATCCGCGCCCCGGTGATCCGCAGCCGGGCGCGGTGGACCAGGAGGGAGAGCCGGGAGATCAGCGCGGGATCCGGCACGGTGGAGCGGACCGTGGAGAGGTGGGTGGAGACCTCCTGGTAGAGCGCGAGCAGCTCGTCGATGCCGCCCGCATCGAGGGTGCGGGCGTGGGTGAGCTCCTCGAGACGGTCCCACTGCGGCCGGTGCACGGCGATGAAGGCGTCGGTGTCCACGCAGACAGGGTAGGCGGTCCCCTCCCCCGTCCACGGCCGACGAAAGTCGGGGTCGGCCCGGCCGGAAGCCGACGCTCGACGCTGACGGCACCTCCTCGCTCCTGCCAGGATGGGGCCATGGCACTTTCGGGCACTGCGGCGGTCGTCTCCCTCTCGAGCCGCCGCGACGCGCTGATCACCGGCGATGCGGTCCTTCTCGACCTGCGCACGGCCTCTTTCGCGACCCGCATCGTCTCCGCCGTGATCGACGGGGTGCTGCAGCTGACGCTGCTGATCGGCGGGATCCTGTCGATCGCGTGGTTCGCGGACCGCGCCGCCCTGGACGACGGCTTCCTCGCCGCCGGCATCCTGCTCGCCTCGGTGATGGCCTACGTCGGCTATCCGGTGCTCAGCGAGCTGCTGCTGCGGGGCCGCTCCGTGGGGCGGCTGGTGATGGGCACGCGGGTGGTGCGCGACGACGGCGGCCCGGTGCACGTGCGCCAGAGCGTGCTGCGCGCGGTGATGGCGATGTTCGAGATCTGGTCGACCACCGGCGCCGTGGCGCTGGTCTGCTCCGTGATTGACCGCCGCTCGCGCCGGATCGGGGACCTGCTGGCCGGGACGATGGTGATCCAGGAGCGCATGCGCACCCATCCTCCGCAGCGCATCGAGGTCCCGCTCTCGCTGCGCGACTGGGCGCAGGCGGCCGACGTGGGCCGGCTCCCGCTGCCGCTGCTGCAGGACATCCGCGCCTTCCTGCCCCGGGCCGGGCAGATCAACGCCGAGTCGCGCCATCAGCTCTCGCGGGATCTGCTGCGCCGCACGCTGCCGCATGTCGCGCCCGCCCCGCCGCCGGGCACTCCGCCGGAGGAGTTCCTCGCCGCGGTGCTCGCCGAGCGCTCACGACGGGACGAGATGCGGCTGCGCAGGGCGCAGGAGCGTCAGCAGGAGCTGGCCGCCGAGGTGCGGGCGGTGCCCTTCTCGGTGTGAGCCGGGTCGGTCGCGGCACTGGGCGACCGCTGCGCCGGCCGTGGCAGAGCGCGGCGCGAGGACGCCCGGGTCAGTCGGCCGACGGCGCCTCGGCGCGACCGGCGATCAGCACCGGGATCCCGCCCTCGACCGCGTGGACGCGCCGGCAGCGGTCGCACTGGAGGGCGGCGTCGACGTCGTGCAGCTCCCCGCCGCAGTCCGGGCAGCGCAGCGCCGCACGCACCCAGCGGGGCACGTCGGCGCCGCTCGCCCCGGCCGGCAGCTGCGCGGTAGCGACCTCGTGGGCGGTCGCGGGAACAGCAGCGGGGGCGGTCTCCGGGGGCGGCTCGGCAGAGGCCGGCTCGGGAGTCGACTCGGCGGCATCCGCCTCGCCGAGCACGAGCGTCCGGATCCGCTTCAGCACCTGTTCCATCGTCGTCCGCTCCTGCGCCTCGACGTTCAGGCGCAGCAGCGACTCGGTCTGCGAGGAGCGCAGCGAGAGCCACCAGCGCTCGGCGGGGGCGAGGTGCTCGTCCCAGTGATGCACGGAGAGCCCGTCGAGCTCGTCGATCCGCGCGGCGGGCAGCGACTCGGCATGGGCGCGCACCCGGGCGGTGGCCGCGACCGCGTCGTCGACGGGGAAGTTGTGCTCGCCGCTGCCGGCGTACGGGGAGTGCTCGGCCACCAGCGCGGAGGCGGTGCCGTCGGTCTCCGCGAGCGCGGCGAGGACGTGCAGCGCGGCGAGCATGCCGGAGTCGGCGAAGAAGAAGTCGCGGAAGTAGTAGTGGGCGGAGTGCTCCACCCCGGCCACCGCGTCCGTCTCGGCCATGATCCGCTTGATGCCGGCGTGGCCCACGGGAGTCAGCAGCATCTCGCCGCCCGCCGCCGCGATCACCTCGTGCACGTGGCGGGAGGCGACCGCATTGACGGCCACGCGCGGGCGCTCCTCCCCCGAGGCGCGGGCGCGGGCGATCTCGCGCGAGGCGATCAGCGCCCCGATCGCCGAGGGCGGGACCGGGGTGCCGGTCTCGTCCAGCACGACGCAGCGGTCCGCGTCGCCGTCGAAGGCGAGCCCGAGGTCCGCGCCCTCGCGGCGCACCGCCTCCTGCAGGTCGCGGAGGTTCTCGGGCCGCAGCGGGTCGGCCGGGTGGTGGGGGAAGGTGCCGTCGAGGCCGAAGTGCAGCTCGATCAGCTCCACCTGCTCGAGCGGGCCGAGCACGGCGGGGGCGGTGAGGCCGGCCATCGCGTCGGCCGCGTCCACCACCACGCGCAGTCGCCGGCCCGCGGGCAGGTCGACCAGGCCGTGAAGGGTGCGGGCGTAGTCCTCGAGGGTGTCGATCCGCTCGGAGCGGCCCTCGCCGCGCAGGGGGATCTCCCCGGCGGCGAGATACGCCTCGGCGCCCCGGCGCACGTCCTCGAGCCCCGAGTCCGGACCGACGGGACGCGCGCCGGGCAGGCACAGCTTCATCCCGTTGTCTCGGGCGGGGTTGTGGGAGGCGGTGATCATGAGCCCCGCCGCGCGGTGCAGGCCGGAGGCGCAGTACAGCTGGTCGGTGGAGGACAGTCCGGCGTCGGCGACGATCGCGCCGCGGCGCACGGCGCCCTCGATCACGGCGCGGGACAGCTCCGGGGAGCTCAGGCGCATGTCGTGGGCGACGATCAGCTCGGGCTCGGCCAGGACGTCCGCGAAGGCGGCGCCGAGCGCGCGGGCGATCTCGGCCGTGAGCTGCTCGCCGGCGACGCCGCGGATGTCGTTCGCCTTGACGATGGCGGACAGGTCGTGGGTCGTCTCAGTCATCGCTGTTCCTGATCACGTGGAGGTGGCGGTCGCGCTCGGCGGGACGGCCGGCGGGGCGGGCGCCGGCGTCGCGGGGGCCGTGGCCTCCTAGAGGGAGGTCGTCGGGTCGCGTCGCGGCGGCGCCGTGGTCGCGCGGGACGGGCTGCGGGGAGTTCGTGGCCACCTG